>DATCLV010000638.1:0-14066 GCA_036563745.1 Acidimicrobiales bacterium
ATGCAGGTCGGCCTCGGTGCCCTCGCCGCCGAGTGCGCCAAGCTCGCCGCCGACGTCGACCACGTCCTGGTCATGGGCATGGGCGGGTCGAGCCTGTTCCCCGAGGTGCTCGCCCGGTCGTTCACCGCCGGCAGCGACGACGCCCCCACCCTCCACGTCGTCGACACCACCGACCCCCTCACCCTGCACCGCATCGCCGCCGAGCTGCCCGCCGACCGCACCCTCCACGTGGCGGCGTCGAAGTCGGGTTCCACCATCGAGACCCGCAGCCACCTGGAGTGGGCCTGGGAGCGTCACCCCGACCCGGCCCGCTTCGCCGCCATCACCGACCCCGGCTCCGAGCTGCAGGCCCTGGGCGAGGAGCGCGGGTTCGCCCAGGTGTGGCTGAACCGGTCCGACATCGGCGGCCGCTACTCGGCCCTCTCGCACTTCGGCGTCGTGCCCGCCCTGCTGGCCGGCCTCGACGCCGGCGCCCTGCTGCGGTCGGCCTCGGCGATGGCCGAGCGGCTCCGCGGCCCGGTCGGGGTCAACCCGGCCGCCCGCCTCGCCGCGGTCATGGCCGCCGGGGTCCGCACCGGGCGCGACAAGGTGACGATCCTCCTCCCCGACACGATCGCCACGTTCGGCCTGTGGCTGGAGCAGCTGCTGGCCGAGTCGACCGGCAAGGACGGCACCGGCGTGATCCCCGTGGTGGGGGAGCCGCTCGGCGACCCGGAGGTCTACGGCGACGACCGGCTGTTCATCGCCGTCGTCGACGCCGAGGCCGACCACGACGGGCACGCCACCGCCGCCATCACCGCCCTGGCCGACGCCGGCCACCCGGTCCACGTCGTCGAGGGCGGTGGCCTCGACGACCTCGGCGGCCAGGTGCTCCTGTGGGAGGCCGCCACCGCCCTGTGCGGGGCGCTGCTCGGCATCCACCCCTTCGACCAGCCCGACGTCGCCGCCGCCAAGGCCGCCACCAACAAGGTGCTGGCCGACGGGCTGCCCGACGAGCCCGAGGTCGCCGTCGACGAGCTGCTCGCCCAGGTGCGCCCGGGCGACTACATCGGCATCCAGGCGTTCGTCGACCCCGGCGCCCCCGAGGTGGCCCGGCTGGAGCAGGCCCGGGTGGCGCTGCGCGACCGGTACCGGGTCGCCACCACGTTCGGCCTCGGGCCCCGCTTCCTGCACTCCACCGGGCAGCTCCACAAGGGCGGGCCCGACACCGGCGTGTTCCTCCAGGTGGTGGGCCCGGCGCCCGACGACGGCATCCCCGTCCCGGGCAAGCCCTACGACTTCGCCACCCTCGAGCGGGCCCAGGCGGCGGGCGACCTGCTCACCCTGCGCGAGCGCGGCCGGCGCGCCGCCCGCGTCACGCTCGACTCGCTCCTCGCGCTCGCCCCGCCCTCGCAGTGACCCGCACTCCCGCTCGCACCCGCACGCTCGTTCCCACCCTCGCTCCCGACCCCGGAGGTCAGCACCCATGAAGCTCGGCATGGTCGGTCTGGGGAAGATGGGCGCCAACATGGCGGCCCGGCTCACCGCCGCGGGCCACGAGGTGGTCGGCTACGACGCCTTCTCCGACAGGTCACAGGTCGCCTCGCTGGCCGATCTCGTCGCCGCCCTGGAACCCCCGCGGGTGGTGTGGCTGATGGTCCCGTCCGGCGACCCGACCCAGTCGACCGTCGACGAGCTGGCGAAGCTGCTGTCGGCGGGCGACATCGTGGTCGACGGCGGCAACTCCTACTGGCGCGACTCGGTCCGCCGAGGCCAGGCCCTCGGTGAGCAGGGCATCGGGTTCGTCGACTGCGGCACGTCCGGCGGCGTGTGGGGCCTCGACAACGGCTACTCGCTGATGGTCGGTGGCGACGACGCCCACGTCGCCGTGGTCGAGCCCCTCTTCCACGCCCTGAAGCCCGCCGACGGCGGCTACGCCCACGTCGGGCCGCTGGGCACCGGGCACTTCACCAAGATGGTCCACAACGGCATCGAGTACGGGCTCATGCAGAGCTACGCCGAGGGCTACGAGCTGCTGAGCCGGTCGGGCCTCGGCATCGACGTGCCCGCCGCCCTGGAGGCGTGGCAGCACGGCTCGGTGGTGCGGTCGTGGCTCCTCGACCTGCTCGTGCGGGCCGTGCAGGAGGACCCGAACCTCGACGACATCGCCGGGGTCGCCAAGGACTCCGGCGAGGGCCGCTGGACCGTCTACGAGGCCATCGAGCGGGGCGTCGCCACCCCCGCCATCAGCGCCGCGCTCCACGCCCGGTTCGTGTCGCAGCAGGACGACTCGGTGGCGATGAAGGCCGTGGCGGCGCTGCGCAACCAGTTCGGCGGCCACGGCGTGGTGAGCCGCAGCCGCGAGGTCGAGCAGCCGGGAGGCGAGCTGTGAGCGTGCGATCGCAGGGCCGGAGCGACGCGCTGGTGCTCTTCGGGGCCACCGGCGACCTGGCCCACAAGAAGATCTTCCCCGCCGTCTACAACATGGAGATGTCGGGCGCCTGCGCCGGCATCCCCGTGGTGGGCGTCGCCTCGTCGCCGTGGGACGACGACGAGCTGCGGGCCCGCGCCCGCGACGCGATCACCGCCAAGGGCGACATCGACGAGGTCGTGTGGAAGAGCCTCGCCGAGTCGATGCGGTACGTGAGCGGCGACTACCGGGAGCCGTCGACCTTCGAGAACCTGGCGGCCAAGCTCGCCGGGGTCAAGCGGCCGCTGTTCTACCTGGCGATCCCGCCGTCGATGTTCGACGACGTCGTCCAGGGCCTCGCCCGCGTGGGCCTCAACGGGCCCGGCAGCCGGGTGGTGGTCGAGAAGCCGTTCGGCCGCGACCTCCAGTCGGCCCGCGAGCTCAACGAGGTCCTGCACTCGGCGTTCCCGGAGGAGGCGATCTTCCGCATCGACCACTTCCTCGGCAAGGAGCCCGTCGAGAACCTCCTGGTGTTCCGGTTCGCCAACTCGATGCTGGAGCCGATCTGGAACCGCAACCACGTATCGCACGTGCAGATCACGATGGCCGAGTCGTTCGGCGTCGAGAGCCGGGGCAAGTTCTACGAGTCGGTGGGCGCCCTGCGCGACGTCTTCCAGAACCACCTGCTCCAGGTGGTGGCGCTGCTGGCCATGGAGCCCCCGGTGTCGGGCGACGAGGGCGCGCTGCGCGACGAGAAGGTGCGGCTGTGGCGCCAGATCCGGGCCATCGACCCCGACCAGGTGGTGCGGGGCCAGTACCGCGGCTACCTCGACGAGCCGGGCGTCGAGGCCGGCTCCGACACCGAGACCTACGTCGCCCTGCAGCTCGGCATCGAGTCGTGGCGGTGGGCGGGCGTGCCGTGGCTGGTGCGGGCCGGCAAGCACCTCCCGGTCAACGCCCTGGAGGCGACCGTCACCTTCAACCGCCCGCCGCGGCTGCTCTTCAGCGGGGCCAAGGCCACGCGGCCGACGCCCAACCGGCTCCGGTTCCGGCTCGGCCAGGACGACGGCGTCACCCTGGAGCTGCAGGCCAAGGCCCCCGGTGAGGAGCTGGTGTCGCGGTCGGTCGGCCTCGAGGTCGACCACGAGCAGATCTTCGGCCAGCGCCAGGAGGCGTACCAGCGCCTGCTGGAGGACGCGATCGAGGGCGACCACCGCCGGTTCGGCCGCTCCGACGGCGTCGAGGAGCAGTGGCGGATCGTCCAGGACGTGCTCGACGACCCGCCCGCGGTCGAGCTGTACCACAAGGGCACCTGGGGCCCGTCCCGCGCCGAAGCCCTGGCCGCGGGGGTCGGCGGCTGGATCGAGCCGCTCTGAGACCCGCACCCGGCGGCCCTCCGGGCGGCCCTGAACCGAGCGTGCCGCCGGGACCCCGCCTAGCGCAGGGGCTCCAGGGCGGACATGATGGCCCGCTGTGATTGCCGCTATTCCGTACTCAACCTTCCCGGAGATCGAGCTCGGACCGCTCACCCTCCGGGTCTTCGGCCTGATGGTCGCGGCGGGCGTGCTCATCGGCGCACGGCTGGGCGGCTCGTATGGGGAGCGCTTCGGCGTGCTCCGGGAGGACAGCTACCGCACCGGCACGTTCATGGTGCTCGCCGGCATCATCGGCTCGCGGCTCACCTGGGTGGCGACCCACACCGAGGAGATCGACAACCCGATCGACGTCATCGCCATCTGGGAAGGCGGCATCCAGTTCTCGGGCGGGTTCATCGCGGCGCTCATCGTCGGGTACCCCATGTTCCGCAAGTGGACGCGGGCCCAGCGGTGGAACGTGCTCAACGGCTACGCCTGGGGCCTCACCATCGGCATGGCCTTCGGCCGCGTCGGCTGCTACGCGGTCGGCGAGCACTTCGGCCGCACCACCGACTTCTTCCTCGGCACCCGCTACGAGGGCGGCGCCGTGCGGGAGGGGATGCTGGGCGACGTGCCGCTCGTCGAGGGCACGGTGTTCCACAACACCTCCCTCTACGAGATGCTCACGCTCCTCGCCCTGTTCCTGGTGATGACGGCCATGATCTTCCGGGCCCACCGCAAGGGCACCGAGGTGCGGCCGGCGACGCTGGTGGCGCTGTTCATGGTGTGGGCCGGGACCGCCCGGTTCCTGCTCGACACGCTGCGGGTCAACGACGAGCGGGTCCTGAGCATGACCGGAGCCCAGTGGATGAGCCTGGCCATGGTGCCCTACGGCATCTACCTGTGGGTGAAGGTGCGGCCCGCCGTGGCGAAGCTGGTCGGCCCCGACGGGCTGCCGCTGCCCGAGGCCGGCGCCGACTCCGGGAGCCTGCTGGCCTCGACCGCCGACGACGACGGCGACGAGGAGGCGAAGGTCCCCGACGAGGTCGCCCCGCCGGAGGACGAGTCGTCGATCGACGAGTCGCCGGCGGAGGTGTCGGCCGACGCCGGGTCCGCTGCGGACGCCGAGCCCGAGGCGGAGGCAGCGGCGTCCGGGGAGGACGCCGAGCCCGGGTCGTCGCCTGAGGAGCCCCCCGCCGAGGCCACCGCCGCCGATGCCGATGCCGCCGCCGGTGCCGAGGCGTCGGCGGCCGACACGGTCGACACGGCCGAGGTCGACGCCGGCACCGACGACACGGGCGAGCCCGAGGCGAGCGACGCCGAGGGCACGAAGCCGGCCACCTCGACCAAGGCGACCACGACGGCGAAGTCGACCAGGAAGAAGGCGTCCAAGGCCACCAAGGCCTGACGACCCGCCCTCGCACGACGCACCGGCCTCCGGGACGAGCGGGCACGCCGCTCCCGGGGGCCGGAGCGCGTCGCCCCCGAGGGGGACGGTCAGACCGGCTCGGGGACCAGGCGGGCGATGCGGGCGACCGAGCGGTAGGCGGCCTCGGCCGGGCCCAGCTCGTCGTCGCGGAGCAGGTTGGCCATGATCCGCAGCACCCACTCCATCAGCGTGTGCGACCGCATGCCGACCCGGGTCAGCTCCCGCATCAGCACCGGCTGGCCGATCACCTTGGCGAACGCCCGCGCCACCTTGAAGTAGAGGCCGTACTCGTCGGCCAGCAGCTTCGGGTAGCGCTGGAGGGGCAGGGCCGACCCGGTGGCCAGGGCCTCGTCGAGGAGCCCGGCGGCCATGCGGGCCGTCTCGTAGGCGTAGTCGATGCCCTCGCCGTTGAAGGGGTTGATCGACCCGGCGGCGTCGCCGATCACCACCCAGTTGGGCCCCACCTTCGGGTTGACCGAGCCGGCCATCGGCAACCGGCCGCCGGTGGGCGGGGCCAGCATCGCCTCGGGGTCGATGCCCCAGTGCTCGGGCGCGGTCGCCGACCACTCGCGCATGAGGTGGGTGGTGTTGACGTCCTTGTAGCCCTTGAACGTCGACAGCAGGCCGATGCCCACGTTGATGGTCCCGTCGCCCAGCGGGAAGATCCAGCCGTAGCCGGGGAGGCTCCGGCCCTCCCGGTCGTGGACGTCGAGCGCCGACTCGATCCACGGGTCGGCGGACAGCGGGCTCTCGAAGTAACCCCGGATGGCGATGCCCTGCGGGTAGCTCTTGTCGCGGGCCGTGCCCAGCGCCCGGCCGAAGCGCGACAGCGAGCCGTCGGCCACCACCACGTAGCGGGCGTGGATCTCCTCGGTCGCCGTGCCGCCGTCGGGATCCTTGACCTTCACCTGGGCGCCGGTCACCAGGCCGTCCCGCAGCAGCGGGGCGACGGCCTCGGTGCCGGTGCGCAGCGTGGCGCCGGCGGCCCGGGCGTGCTCGGCGACCATGCCGTCGAGGTCGCGGCGTCGGACCACGTAGCCGTAGTTCGGGAACTCGGGGTGCTCCGGCCACGGCAGCTCCAGCGTGATGCCGTGGGCCAGCGCCCGCAGGCCGTCGTGACGGTGGTGGGTGGCGGCGATCGCCGGCTCCAGCCCCATGTCGGCCAGCTGGCGGACGGCGCGGGGCGTGAGCCCGTCGCCGCAGGTCTTGTCGCGGGGGAACGTCTTGCGCTCGATGACGCAGACGTCGTGCCCGGCCCGTGCCAACCAGTAGCCGGCGGCGGCCCCCGCGGGGCCGCCCCCGATCACCAGCACGTCGTGGCGGTGGCCGGTCACGAGGGGGCCATCAGCCCTCGAGGTCCGCCTCGGTGAACCCGGCCGCCTCCGAGAGCTCGCCGAGACCGACCTCGGCGAAGGTCTTCTCGCCGTTGGCGACCGCCAGGAGATCCGGCTCCTCCGCCTCGACGTCGACCTCGCCGAACGTCTGGCGCTCGTACAGGACGACCTGCGCGAGCTCCTGGTCGGACAGGTTGAAGGCGGGCATGACGCCGGTGTCGGCCTTGTCCTGGGCGCCGTAGGTCTCCCCGGGCCAGCCCTGCGCGCCCACCTTCACCCACATGAGGTGGTCGCGGAAGTCGGGCCACGTCTCGGCGACCTCGCCGAAGCCCGGCGTCGACCCCTGGCCGGCGCCGTTGCCGCCGTGGCAGCCGCTGCACTGCGAGTAGATCTCCTCGCCGAGGGCCAGCGGGTCGTTCTCCACCGGGACGGGCTCGAGCGTCTGGACGTAGACGTAGCCCCACAGCGGGAGCCCGGCGAGCACCGGCATCGCCCACAGGGGGATGCGGCGGCGCTGCTGCGCGGCCTGCACATGCGCGGGCACGGGCTTGGGGGGTTCCGGCTTGGGTTCGGCCGGGGGCACCGCCGGCGTGGCGGGCGGGGCGCTGGCAGGCGTGGCGGAGCTCTCGGTGGTCGCCGGGGTGGCGGCCTCACCTCCGCCCGAGGCGGGTGCCGGCGCGTCGCCACCCAGTCCCAGCGCGGCGCGACGCTCACGCGAGCGCTGCAGGAGATGTTCGGGGATTTCTGTCAACGAAGCCTCCGCGGACGTCCTCGGCGGGCCACTCTACGCACCGCACGACGGCGGGCACCAAGACCGGCGGGCCCCTTGTGAAAACTGCCGCGAGGCCCACCCGGCCCGGCCGGCCGGCACGACGGTCCCGCACGGGTGGCGATCGGGCCGGCGCCCCGACCCGCGCCTCGCCCGCGCCCTGCGTGCCCGCCGGCGGGTCGCCCGCCGGCCGAACGCCCGTGCCCCGCCTGCACATCGGGGCGCGCACCACCCCGCTGGCGGGGGCGACCGAGCGCGGGCCGAACCCGCTCACCACGGATGTGAGGAGAATGTGAACCCTTTCGAGTGGTCGTGCTAAACCAGCCGAAACAGTCGCTGGCAGACCGGATCAGCGACGGTCAATGTGAGCGATTTCACGAGGAGTCGCACGACGTGGTCGCCTTCATCACATCCCTACTGCTCGGCACGCTCGCCGTCGGCGTGGTCTTCTGGTACGGCCGTCGTCGCCCGGTGGGTGCGCCGCTGTCGTGGGGCGAAGCCATGGTCGCGGCGACCTACGCGTTCCTCGGCTTCTTCTGGTGGTACGGGGTCATCCCGAACCAGTGGCTGCTCTGGGCCGACAACGAGCTCAACTGGCGCAGCGACAGCTACATCGCCCAGTCGGGCCAGGCCCTGTTCGGCCAGGAGTGGCTGGACTGGTGGCCGCTCGACATCACGAAGGTCGTGGTCCGCGACATCATCGTGATGGGCGTCTACGGCCTCGGCATCGCCCTCCACATCGGCCTGTGGGCCTGGTGGCAGGACCGGGCCAAGGAGAAGCCCGCCACCGTCCCGGCCTCGCGCTACGGCCGTCCGCTGGTTCGGAAGGGCTGAGCGGGGGAGCGACGAGCATGGCCAAGACCGATGCGAACCCGCCGATGCCGGAGTTCCGGGAGGACTACGTCCTCCAGGAGGTCGACGCGGCCTGGCTCTCCAAGGCGGTCAAGCCCAAGCAGTTCATCCACATCGACCAGTCCGAGTGCATCATGAGCGAGGGCTGCGTCGACATCTGCCCGTGGAAGTGCATCCACATGGTCTCCCCGGAGGCCATCGACGAGGCGGTCGAGACCGAGCTGCCGGGCGAAGACCCTTCGGACCACGTCGTCTTCCTCATCGACGACGATGTCTGCACACGCTGCGCGCTGTGCGTGGACCGGTGCCCGACCGGGGTGATCATCCTCGGTAAGGTCGGCGACCCGGTGGCCACCGGCGACGCGCACCAACGGACCAACACGCACGGCTACGGCTACGGGATGCGCCTGGGATGATCCCCCTCCTCGGCGTCCGCACCGTGTCCACCACCAACGAGGGTGCACTGAAGTAATGGCCAAGACGATGGAATCGAAGCCGCCGCTGCGGGAGCGGGCCGAGAAGGCCATGCGCGACCTGCCCGGCAACATCCAGAGCTCGCAGGTCTGGAACTCGATCTTCCGGCCGGGGTCGATCTTCCGGAAGGGCTACACCGACAGCCCCCGGAACCGGTCGTACGTGATCATGAACAGCGTGCTGTACCACCTGCACCCGGTGAAGGTGAAGCGGCACGCGGTGAAGGTGAGCTACACGCTGTGCCTCGGTGGCCTCAGCTTCTTCCTGTTCATCGTCCTCACCATCACCGGCATCTTCCTGATGTTCTTCTACCGGCCGACCGCGGCCCAGGCGTGGGACGACATCTACACGCTGCAGACGTCGGTCACGTTCGGCCTCCTGGTTCGCAACATGCACAGATGGGCCGCGCACCTGATGGTGCTGTCGGTCTTCCTGCACATGGCGCGGGTCTTCTATCACGGGGCCTACAAGCCGCCCCGCGAGTTCAACTGGGTCATCGGCGTCGTGCTGCTGACGCTGACCCTGCTCCTGTCGTTCACCGGCTACCTGCTCCCGTGGGACCAGCTGGCCCTGTGGGCGGTGACCGTGGGCACGAACATGATGGGGTACTCGCCCATCTTCCGTGACAACGTCCGGTTCGTGCTGCTGGGCAGCGCCGAGATCGGGACCGACACGTTGTTGCGCTGGTACGTCTTGCACGTCCTCCTGTTGCCGTTCGTAATCGTCATCTTCATGGCGATCCACTTCTGGCGGGTCCGCAAGGACGGCGGCATCTCCGGGCCACTGTGAGTTCAGAGCCATGACCGAGATCCCCGAACATCTCCGCAAGCGAGCCGAGGAAGCCCGGCGCCGCGCCCAGGCCAAGGGCTCCGGGGGCGGCGGCGAGTCCGCCACCCCGGCCGCCGATCAGCCGTCCGAGGGCCAGGCCGACAAGCCGAGCGAGGCTGCCAGCCGCATCCCCGCCCACCTGCTCGAGCGGTCGAAGGCCGCCAAGGCCCGGGCCGGGGGCGGCGGCGCCGAGGGCGGTGGCGGTGGCACCGCCACGGTCACCGCGCCGGCCCCGGCCGCGGCGGCCGCGGCCACGGCGGCGCCCCCGGTGGCGGCCGGCCCCGGCGGCCACACCCAGCGGCTGCTGACCGTCGTCAAGTCCGGCTCCATCCAGGACGTCAAGGCCGTTCCGCAGGACAAGGTCCACGTTTGGCCCCACCTGCTCGGCATCGAGTTCGTGGCCGCGCTGGCCTGCACGGCGTTCGTGTTCGTGTTCTCGGTGTTCGTGAACGCCCCGCTGCTCGAGCTGGCCAACTTCAACGAGACGCCGAACCCCTCCAAGGCGCCGTGGTACTTCCTCGGCCTGCAGGAGCTGCTGACCATGTTCCATCCCATGGTCGCCGGCGTGATGATCCCGGGCATCGGGCTGGTGGGCCTGATCCTGGCTCCGTACACCGACCGCAACCCGTCCAACAAGCCCGAAGACCGCAAGTTCGCCATCTCGCTGTTCACGGTCCACCTCATGTTCTGGGCCGTGCTCGTGATGATCGGCTCCTTCTTCCGGGGCCCCGGCCAGAACTTCATCTTCCCGTGGAGCGGCGGGCTGTTCTTCGAGCTGTGAGCACCCCCCGCGTACTCAGCGAACAGGCTGCGCCATGAGCACCGTCACCATCCTCGCCATCGCCGTCCCGATCCTCGTCGTGCTGGCGGGCATCCTGCTCTTCGCCTCGGCCCGGCGCCGCGACACCGGCGCCGCCACCGGCACGCTCGGCCGCGAGACCCTGGCCCGCGACCGCGGGACCGTCGTCCCGGCCGACGAGGAGAGGGCCCCCGTCTCCGGCCGCGAGGTCGAGCTGGCCGCAGCGGCCGCCCGCCGCGCCGAGCTCGAGCCCGCCCGGCCGGCGGAGCCGCCGGTCGAGTGGGTGCCGCCGGACGAGGAGACCATCGGCCTCACCCGCCGGCAGTTCTTCAACCGGTCGATCATCACGATCTTCGGCTTCAGCCTCTCGGGCTTCGGCGCCGCGGTCCTGGCCTTCCTGTGGCCGAGCAGCTCGGGCGGCTTCGGCTCCGAGATCACGGTCGGCAGCCTCGAGGACGTCCTCGCCGACATCGATGAGGGCAACGGGTTCGCCTACTACCCCGAGGGGCGCATGTGGGTCACCCGCTACCCCGAGGAGGCGCTGCCCGCCGCCGAGCAGGTCTACAGCCCGGCCGAGCTGGCGGGCATGGAGAACGGGGTCGTGGCCCTCTACCAGAAGTGCCCGCACCTCGGCTGCCGCGTCCCCCAGTGCGAGACGTCGCAGTGGTTCGAGTGCCCGTGCCACGGCTCGCAGTACAACCAGGTCGGTGAGAAGAAGGGCGGCCCGGCCCCCCGGGGCATGGACCGCTTCGCCATGTCGGTCAACGGCGGCAACCTCGTCGTCGACACCGGAACCGTCATCCTCGGCCCGCCGATCGGCACCGACACCACGGGCCAGCAGGCCGAGGGCCCCCACTGTGTGACCGGAGGCAGCGGGCACTGATGGACAGCTCCTCGCTCGCGACCGTGCTGGCCGCCAGCACGGTCACCACGGTCGGCGCCGTCATCGCCGCCATCGTCGGCATCGGGGCCATCGTCTTCATCTACGCCAACATCCGCTCGGCTCGACCCGAGGTCGGGTCCGAGATCGAGCTCGCCCCCAACCGCAAGCCCTACCTCGACGACGACGAGCTGGAGACGACCAAGCTCAACCGCACGCTGCGGTGGGCGTTCATCCTGCTGGTCCTGATCGCCGTCGGCTTGCCGGCCTACTGGCTGAGGGAGCCGGGCCGGCAGTCGGGCGCCGTCGAGGGCTACCAGAACACGTTCGCGGCCCGGGGTGCCGAGCGCTACAGCGAGGGCTCGCAGTGCGAGAACTGTCACGGGCCCGAGGGCAGCGGCGGCATCGCCCCCTACACGATCCTCGACGCCGACAACCAGTTCGTGGCGTCGGTCCAGTGGCGGGCGCCGGCGCTCAACACGGTCCTGCTCCGCTTCACCCGCGACGAGGTGGAGTACATCATCAACTACGGCCGTCCGTTCTCGCCGATGGTCGGCTGGGGCTCCGAGGTCAACAAGGGCCCGCTCGACGAGCAGCAGATCCAGAACCTCATCGACTACTTCGAGACGATCCAGCTGTCGCCGGAGGAGTCCCAGCGCCAGGTCGCCACCGAGTTGGCCACCCAGCTCGGCCTGCTCGAGGAGGGCGAGTCCGACGAGGCGGCCATCGACGCGGCGATCGAGCAGATCGACTACGACGATCCGCAGGTCGGCCAGATCCTGTTCAACCTCGGCCGCGAGAACGGCTTCGCCGGCGGCGCCTACGCCTGCGGCCGCTGCCACACCCGGGGCTGGTCGATCGTGACCGACGACATGGAGCCGGCTGACGCGGACGTCAGCGAGTACGTCGGCTACCCGGACGGCGCCGGCGCCCTCGGCCCGAACCTGACCGGCGGCATCGTCCCCCGGCAGTTCGCCTCGACCGAGGACCTGGCCGAGTTCATCTCGACGGGCAGCGCCGACGGCGAGCCGTACGGCCGCAACGGCATCGGTAGCGGCAAGATGCCGAGCTTCGGCGACAACCCGAACACCGAGGAGGTCGAGGGCGACGGGATGCTGACGCCCGACATGGTGGCGGCCATCGCCCGGTACGTGGAGACCCTCCCGCCCGCCGAGGCCACGTCGAACGCGCCGGAGGGGGGCTCGGAGTGATGATGACCCACACGCTGGCCGGTATCGCCTGGGACCCGCAGATCCGGGGCATCCTGGCGGTGCTCGTCGGGCTCGTCGTGCTCGGCGGCTCCGTCTACCTGCTGCTGGCCACGAACGTGGCCCACCGCCTCGGCTTCCTCCTGTCGCTGGCCGCGCTGTTCGGCTGGCTGACGATCCACGGCCTGATCTGGTGGTTCTACCCGCCGGGCAACGGCCCGGTCGGCCGTCTCCCCGCCTGGGAGATCCAGGAGGTCAACTACGACGACCTGTCGCAATCGCTGCTCGAGGACGCCCGCGACATCGACACGAGCGACCTGCCGTCGTACGAGGAGATCAACGAGATGTCGCCCGACGAGGTCGAGCAGCTGTCCGAAGAGGTCGCCGACGACCTCGACGGCTGGGAGCTGCTGGCCGAGGGCGACGCCGCCCGGGGCGAGGCGCAGACCACGATCGACGCGTTCCTGGCCGAGGGGAACGTCCCCGGTCTGAGCACGCCCGACACCTACGTCTACCTGTACGCCCTCGAGACGGGGGGCAAGCCCGACCGGCAGGGCGACAGCGCTTGGGACCGCGTGACCCACCGCATCACCAACACGCTGCGGATCACGCATCCGCCCCGCTACGCGATCGTCCAGCTCCAGCCGGCCCGGGAGCAGGAGGAGGTCGCCGGCCAGCCGCCGCCCGTGCCCGAGCCCGACCCGAGCTCGCAGGTCATCTCGATCATCCTCGAGCGCGACCTGGGCCAGCGGCGGGTCCCGGCCGCCCTGGTCACGCTGGGCTCCGGTACGACGTTCGCGGTGCTGTGCTTGATGTTGCACAAGCGCGATCAGCGGGTAGCCGAGAACCGTTCCGCTCCACTCCCCGCCACCACCGGAAGCGAGTAGCCCATGGGCCAGTACCTCCCCATCGTGGCGATGATGGTGCTCGCCGCCGCCTTCGCGGGGATCAGTCTGGTGATGTCCCGGCTGGTGTCGCCCAAGCGGTCGACGGTGGCCAAGCGGGCGCCGTACGAGTGCGGGATCATCCCGTCGCGCGACACGCCCGAGCGCTTCCCGGTGCGCTTCTACCTCGTGGCGATGATCTTCATCGTCTTCGACATCGAGATCATCTTCCTGTACCCGTGGGCCGTCATCTACCGGAACCTCGGGGTGTTCGGCCTGGTCGAGGTGCTGATCTTCGCCGTGGCCGTGTTCGTCAGCCTGGTGTACCTGATCAGCAACGGCGCCCTCGACTGGGGCCCGCTGCACCGGGCCCGCCGGCTGTCCCCGATGGTCTCCGCGGAGCGCACCGCGGAGACGACGATCCGGCGTGTCGGCCTGGAGGGACGAGCGGAAGGCGAGGCCGCCTGATGGGATGGGACATGTCGCGGGGCCTCGAGGGCCTCGATCACAACGTGTTGACCGGCAAGCTCGAGGACATCGTGCGGTGGTCGCGTCGCCGGTCGTCGTGGCCGGTGACGTTCGGCCTGGCCTGCTGCGCGCTCGAGATGATGGGTGCCGGCGGCGCCCACTACGACCTGGCCCGCTTCGGCATGGAGGTGTTCCGGGGCTCGCCCCGGCAGGCCGACATCATGATCGTGGCCGGCCGGGTCTCCCAGAAGATGGCCCCCGTGCTGCGCCAGATCCACGACCAGATGATGGAGCCCAAGTGGGTCATCTCCATGGGCGTGTGCGCCAGCTCGGGCGGCATGTTCAACAACTACGCGCTGGTGCAGGGCGTCGACGAGATCGTGCCGGTCGACGTCTA
>DATCLV010000639.1:0-8875 GCA_036563745.1 Acidimicrobiales bacterium
GTGCTCCACACCCCCACCCGCCCCAACCGTTCCAAATTGCGTTGATCAGGCCGCATCGTTCGGCTTTTCGGACGCATCTTGGGACGGTCAGTCGGCATGGGCAGCGGCTCCGGCTCCCGCCAGCCTGTCCCGGGCGGCGAACCCGCGACCGCTGGCCAGCACGCACACCACGGCGCAGCCGGCGGCGCCGGCCAGGAACGTCCAGGCCAGGGCGAAGGACACGTGCTCGACGATGAGCCCGAACAGCAGCGGCCCGAGGAAGCCGCCGATGTTGGCGCAGGTGAGCATGAGCGACGATACGCCCCCGGCGTGCTCGGGGTGCTCGTTGGTCACGACGTAGTGGAGCACCCCCGGCCAGCCGGTGCCGGCCCCGAAGCCGATGGCGGTCCCGGCCACGATCGCCGCCCGGTGCCCGGTGGCGATCAGCAGGAACCCGAGGGCCCCGCCGGCCAGCATCGCGGCGATCACCCCGAAGCCCCGCAGGTCGGGGCGCCGGTCGACCAGCACCCCCACCGCCACCCGCACGACGAGGGCGGTGGCGCTCCCCAGCACCAGCAGCACCCCGGCAGGGCCGGGACCCATGCCGCCCGCTACCGCCGTGGTGGTGAGGAAGGCGTTGGTCGAGTTCACCATCAACGCCCCGGTCGCGCTCAGGCCGAACAGGAGCAGCAGCGGCAGCGTGAGCGGCGGGCGCCGCCGCTCACGCTGCCGGTCCCCCGCCGCCGGCTGCCCCGTCCCCACCGGTGGCGACGGCAGGGACGACGACCCCGAGGACGCCGAGGCCGATGGGGACGACGACGAGCGCAGCACCCCGGCGATCGCGACGGCCACCGCCACCGGCACCAGCGCCCCCAGCAGGTACACGGGCCGCCACCCGACCGGCACCGCCACCAGCGGGACCGCCGCCCCGCCGAGCAACACCGCCAGCGGCACCGCCGCCTGCCGGATCCCGAACGCGAACCCCCGCCGCTCCTGCGGGACGGCGTCGACGATGGCGATGTTCCCCGACGGCAGCACCAGCGAGTTCGCCACCGCCCCGACCACCAGCAGCGCGGCGACCGTCGCCTGACCCCGGGCCAGGAGGGCGATGCCGACCATGGCGCCCGCCAGCACGAGGCTGGCGCCCCGGATCGACCGCAGCCAGCCGACCCGGTCGGCGATCGGCCCCAGCGGCAGCGCGGCCGCGGCCACGGTCAGGTTGAACGAGCTGACCAGCGCCCCGTGTGCCGAGGCTCCGTAGCCGAGGTCGCGCTGCATCTGCACCGCCAGCGCGCCGAGTAGGAACAGCGGCAGGTAGCCGGCCACGGTCGCGGTCGTGACGATGGCGACCGTGCGCCGGTGGTCAGCCACCGGTGGCGTGCAGGCGGCGGCGGGCGGCCACGAGGCGGCTGCTGTCGCGCTCGGTGGGCGGCAGTTCGGTGCCCACCAGCATCTCGCGGCCCCGCGCCACCTCCTCGACCCAGTCGTAGGTGACCTCGCGGTGGGCCACCCGCCACCCGTCCTCGTGCTCGCGGAACAGGTCGAGGTAGCGGCAGCCGAGGAAGATCCGAAACGGCTCCCGGTCGGCGCCGCGGTCGAGCACCTGGCGCACCAGGCACAGCGACTCGGTGAGCGCGGCGCCGGGGGCCTCGTCGACCAGCCGCACGCCGGTGATGGCGTGGAACGACTGGAGCACCCGTTCGTGACGGTCGGCCAGCCACGGCACGAACTCCTCGACGGGCCCGCTGAAGTTGCCGTGGTCGTCGTGGGCGCCCGGCTCGTAGCAGGACCGCACGAGGTCCCAGTCCTTGCGGTCGACGCCGGCGCAGTAGCGGTACAGCACCTGCTCGATGGCCCGGAGGTCGACGCCGCTCACGACCCCTCGCCCTCCGGTCCCGGCGCCGCCGACCAGGTCCCCGCGGCCGTCCACTCGTCGATCGATGCACCGTCGGCGGCGAGGTCGCGCCCCGGCCAGCGGATCGTCCCCGGCGTGCGGGACAGCCGGATGTGGACGTTCGGCATCGTCACCGTCGGCCCCGCGCCCCCGGGATCGGGCACCTCGACCAGCACCTGGTTGGCCCGGAGCTGCTCGTCGGTGGCCATCGTCGCCGCGTTGTGGACCGGCGCCGCGGGGATCTCGGCGTCCAGCAGCAGCGCCAGCGCCTCCGGGGCCGTCCGCTTGGCGAACCACGGCCGCAGCACCTCGTCGATCTCGTCGGCGTGCGCGGCCCGGCCGTGCGGCTGGCCGAACCACTCCTGCGCGGCGACCTCCTCGCCCCCGTCGACGAACTCCATCAGCCGGTAGGCGGTGCTGTTGGTGCTGCACGACACGGCGACGTACTCGCCGTCCGCGCACCGGTAGAGCTCGCGGGGCGCGTTGGCCGACGACCGGTTGCCGATCCGCCCCGCCACCACCCCGGCCGCCGCGTAGTGGGCGTTCTGGGGCTGGAGCAGCGTGACCAGCGAGTCGACCAGGCTCACCGCCACGTGCTGGCCCTCGCCGCTGCGCTCCCGCTCGTGCAGCGCCAGCACCACGCCGAGCGCCAGGTTCATGCCCGCCACCGAGTCGGCCAGACCGAAGGGCGGTAGCACCGGCGGCGAGTCCGGGAACCCGTTGCGGTAGGCGTAGCCGCTCATCGCCTCGGCGAGGGTGCCGAAGCCGGCGGCGTCGGCCAGCGGCCCCTCCAGGCCGAAGCCCGACACGGTGGCCACGACCAGCCGCGGGTTGCGGGCCAGCAGGTCGGCCGGGGCGATCCCCCAGGCCCGCAGGCGGGACGGTCGGAACGTGAGGATCACCACGTCGGCCTCCTCACAGGCCTGCCGGAAGGCAGCGCGGTGGGCCTCGTCGCCGAAGTCGCAGCCCACGCTGCGCTTGTTGCGGCCCAACATCTTCCACATGAGCGGGGCGCCGTCGACGATCGGCGCGTGGTGCCGGATGGGGTCGCCCTCGGTCGGGTGCTCCAGCTTCACGACATCGGCGCCGAAGTCGCCGAGGATCATCCCGCAGAACGGACCGGCCAGGACGTTGGAGGCGTCGAGCACCCGGACGCCCTCGAGCGCGGCGGCCATCTCAGACCGCCGCCAGCTCGGCCGGGGCGCCAGTGGCGTCCCCGTCGGCCTCGTCGGGCGCCGGGTCGGCGTCGAAGAACCAGGCCGCGTCGGGGTCGACCTGCAGCGCCACCGGTGTGCCCCGCTCGACGCCGGCGAGCGCCGTGGTGCTGAACGCGTGGGCCCGGGGGCCGCCCGGCGTCGGGGCGCCGCCGGCGCCGCGCTCACCCACCACGTACTCCCAGCGCTTGCCCACGAAGCTGACCACGTCGACCACCGCCGTCGACGAGGGGTCGGGCCGGACCGCGGCGCTCTCCGGGTGCATCCCGACCAGCACCGGCTGCCCCTCGGTGCGGTCGCCGGCCGCGGTGCTGCCGAAGCGGCCGAACGGCGTGGTGGCCCAGCCGACGTCGCCCTCGTAGCCTTCGAAGGTGCCGGGCACGAGGTTCGCGCCGAGGAACCGGGCCACGTAGGCCGACACCGGCCGGCGGTACACCACGTCGGGGGCGCCGAACTGCTCGATGCGACCGGCCCGCATGACCGCCACCTCGTCGGCGATGCCGAGCGCCTCCTCCTGATCGTGGGTGACGTAGAGGCCGGTGCCGCCGATGCGCAGCTGCAGCGCCCGGATCTCCTCCCGCAGCGTGCGACGCAGGCCGGCGTCGAGGTTCGACAGCGGCTCGTCGAACAGGATGCAGGCGGGCTCGGCCACGATCGCCCGGGCCAGCGCGATGCGTTGCTGCTGGCCGCCGCTCAGCTCGCCGGGCAGGCGGTCGGCCAGATCCTCACACTGGACGGTCCGCAGGGTGGCCAGCGCCCGCTCCCGCCGCTCGGCCTTCGGCACCTTGGCCCGGGCGAGCGGGTACGCCACGTTCTTCAGCACGGTCATGTGGGGCCAGAGGGCGTAGGACTGGAACACCATCCCCAGCTCACGGCGGGCCGGCGGGAGCTGCCGCCGGCGCTCCACGTCGACCACCACCGTGGACCCGACCCGCACCCGGCCGGCGCTGGCGGTGACCGTGCCGGCCACGGTGCCGAGCACCGTCGACTTCCCGCAGCCGCTGGCGCCGAGCAGGACGGTGAGGTGACCCTCCGGCACGGTCAGGTCGAACCCCTCGACCGCGACCACGCTCCCGTACCGGACCGTGAGCCCGGAGATCTCGAGTTCCTTGGACATTCGCTGGCTACCTCCGCCGGTCTCACATCCGTTCGAGCGCGTCGCGCCCGCCGAGGACGAGGATGAGCAGGACCCCGATCGCGCTGATCAGCACCATGACCATCGCCAGCGCCGCGACCGGCGGGTAGGTGCCGGTGACGTACAGGTTGTAGAGGAGCGGGGCCATGGTCTGGGTCTGCGGCGTCGACAGCAGCACCGACGCCGCGAACTCGCGGCTGGTCAGGATGAACGCCATCACCGCCGCCGACAGGGCGCTCTGACGGATGAGCGGCACGGTGACGTCGAGGTACACGCGACGGCGGCTGGCCCCCGCCACCTCGGCGGCGCTCTCCAGCGAGCCGTCGAGCTGCGCCAGCCCGGCCTGGATGTTGCGCACCGCCTGGGGCAGGGTCAGCACCACGTAGGCCAGCACCAGCAGGCCCGCGTGCCCGTAGAGGTTCACCTCCCGCCCGAGGAACGTGAACCGGGTGAAGCCGAAGGTGAGCAGGATGCCGAGGCCGAACAGCACCGCCGGGATCGACAGCGGCAGCTGGACCACGAACTCGGTGACCGCCCGCACCGGGCCCCGCTGGCGGCGCTCGATCACGAGCGCCAGCGCGAACGCGATGAGGGTGCTGATGACCGTGGCGAGCAGTGCCAGCCGCAGCGAGTTGGTGATCGCCGGCCAGAAGAACTCGTTGTCCCGCAGCTCGCGGTAGTTGTCGAGGTTGAGGGCACCCCAGGCGATGTCGGCCGACCAGAACTTGCTGAGCGACACGATGGTGAGCCCGAACAGCGGCGGGACCACGGCCACGAGCCCGAACCCGAGGAGCGGGAACACGCCCGAGCGGATCTCCCGGGGCGCGCTCCCCACCCCCTTCGACGTGGACACGTAGCGGAGCGGGTCGCCGATCACCCAGCGCTGGACGACCACCATGACGAGGGCCGTGGCGATGATCGGCAGCCCAAGGAACGAGGCCAGCGGGTAGTCGACGCCGCCCGCGTAGAACTCGAGGTGCCGGTAGATCTCGGTGGTGAGGACGTCGATGCCCTCCTGGCGACCGAGGATCAGGACCACCACGAACTGCCCGAGGCCGAGCAGGAGGACGACGCCGGCGCCGTAGATGATCGCCGGCCGCAGCAGCGGCAGCATGACCCGGAACTGGGCACCGAGCCAGCTCGAGCCGGACACCTGCGCCGCCTTGGCCAGGGTCGGGTCGGCCTTCCGCAGCGCCGCCAGCGCGAACAGCATCGGGTACGGCACCAGGTAGAGGGCGACGATCACGACGATCCCGAGGACGCTGTACACGTCGACGGGACCGGTGACCGCGTCGGACCCGGTCAGGTCGCGGAGCAGGACGTTCCCGTAGCCGATGCGCGGGGCGAAGATGAACACCCAGCCGGTGGCGCCGGCGATGCCAGGCACGAGGATGGGCGCGATGCCGACGAGGGTCGCCACCCGTTGCCGCCGCCCGCGCAGGTGGACGGCGAACCAGGCCAGGACGACACCGAGGACGGTGGCGAGCGCGGTCGACGCCGCCGCCATGACCACGGTGTTGACGAGGGTCTCGCCGATGCGGGGCAGGGCGGTGGCGCGGTCCCACAGCGACGGGAGGCTCTCCTTGGCCGACTCCCTGACCACCGCGCCCAGGGGCACGAGGATCATCACGCCCACCAGGACCGGCACCAGCCAGGGGCCGACCCGCTCCCGCACCGCGGCCCATCGCTCCGGCCAGTCCCGCCGGTCGTCGGCCGCCGCGCCGTCAGCGCCGCCGGCATCCGTCCCGCCCGCCGCGCGCGTGGGCGGCTGCTCCAGTTCGACGGAACGTGTCGTCATCCGGCTCCCCCCGAGGCTCCAGGCTCTCTATAACGAACGATAGATCAGTTCACGGCCGGTGGTCAACGGCCCTCGTCGTCGGCCCGACGCGCCCGCCCACGGTCACGGAACGCGGCGACCGCGTCCTCGAAGGGCTCGGTGAACATGCACAGCAGCTGGGCCCGGTTCTCCAGCGTCAGCGCGGTCGCCAGCGGCGCCCCCGACAGCGACGCGTTCACGCCCTCCTTCGTCAGCCGCACGCCCATCGGCGAGTTGGCGACGATGCGGGCGCCCACCTCGACGGCCGCGGCAATGTCGCCGCCGGGCTCGGTCACCCGCGACACGAACCGGAGGTCGAGCGCCTCGGCGGCGTCGAAGTCGCGGCCCGTGTAGAGCAGCTCGGCGGCCGCCGACGCCCCGATCGCCTTCGGCAGGAAGTACGAGGTGCCCATGTCGCCACCGGTGAGCCCGACCCGGAGGAACGCCACCGCGAACACCGCGGTCGGGTCCGCGATCCGCACGTCGCACGCTGCCGCCAGCGACAGCCCTCCGCCGACCGCCGGCCCGTGCACCGCGGCGACCAGCGGCTGCGGGATGGCGCGCATCGTCGCCACCAGCCGGGCGAACGCCTGCTGGAGGTCGTAGCGGCCCACCATGTCGTCGAGCGCCGAGTCGCTCCGCTCCCCCACGCCCTCGTCGAGGTCGATGCCGGCGCAGAACGCCCGGCCCGCCCCGGTCAGGACCACCACCCGGTCGTGCCGGGAGTCCAGCGACCGCAGGGCCGCGTCGAGGTCGCGGACCAGATCGAGGGTGAGGGCGTTGAGCCGCTCCGGGCGGTCCAGGGTCACGACGACGATCCCCGCCGCGTCGCCGTCGCGGCGGTCGATGGTGAAGCTCTCGTGCACAGAAGCTCCTTTCCGGGCGCGCGCAGGGACACCCGGCCACGGCCGGGGAAACGCGCCGTAGTGGGGTGATTACGTCAGGCTTGCGGGGCGTGGTCGGGTACGACGCCGACGATCGGCAGCGCGAACGTCACGTAGCGGCGCGCCAGCTCGTCGGGGTCGAGGCGGCCGACCGGGTCGTACCACGACGCCACGCCCCGGCACATCGACAGGATCGCCCGTCGGGCCTCGCTCGGGTAGGCGACCTCGAAGTCGCCCGAGGCGATGCCGTCCTCGATGACCTCCCGGAGCCAGCCCTCCACGATGTCGCGCTTGGCCACGTAGGCGGCGCGGTTGCCGGGCTCCAGGCTGCGGATCTCGTCGTCGAGCAGCGCCAGCTCGCGGCGGTGGGCGACGTAGAGGACGACGGCCTCGACGAAGGCGCTGAACCGGTCGACCGGTGCCGGGCCCGCCTCGGCGAGCGCGGCCTCCACCCGGTGGATCAGGTCGTCGACCGACAGGTCGAGCAGATGGACCAGCAGGCCCTGCTTGTTCTCGTAGTGGTAGTAGATCGACGGGAGGCTGATGTTCGCCCGCTTGGCGATCGCCCGGACCGTGGTGCCGTCGTAGCCGTGCTGGACGAACTCCTCCAACCCGTGGTGGAGCAGCGGTGTGAGCTCCAGCGGCTCGAACGTGCGCCAGCTCCCGGTGGCGTCCCCCGCCTCGGGGACACCCGCCTTCTCCGGATCACCGCTCACTGCTCGCATCTCCTTCGAGCCACCCCTGGAGCGCACGGTCGCCCTGCGCGAGAGGGTCCGACACTACTCAAGGTCAGTGCCATCAGCGCTGCACCTCCGACCAGGGCCGGTCCTTGTCGACCCGGGGATCCGGGGGCAGCCCGAGCAGCCGCTCGGCGATCACGTTGCGGAGGATCTCCGAGGTGCCGCCCTCGATCGAGTTGGCCCGCGTGCGCAGGAACGCCCGGCGGACGTCGTCGGGCCCGTGGACGGTCGCCGCGTCCGGGCGGGTCGGCGCGTAGCCGTCGATCAGCGTGCCGGCGGGCCCCAGCAGGGTGAGGGCCAGGTCGAACACCTCCTGGTTGCTGCGGGCCATGGCCACCTTGGCCAGCGCCCCCTCGGCGCCCTGCTCGCGCCCGGCCGCCTGCGACCACCGCTCGTTCGCCAGCCGCAGCACCTCGGCCCGCTGGACCGCCCGCAGCAGGGCGTCGCGGTGGGCGCCGGTGAGGCCGCCCTGCGCCCGCACCAGGTCGAGGAGCCGGTCGATCGGCGCCGCCCCGCGGGCCGGGCCGCCGAGCCGGGCCCGCTCGTTGGCCAGCGTGGTCATGGCCACCCGCCAGCCGTCGCCCGGGGCGCCGACCAGGTGCCCGGCCGGGATGCGGACCTCGTCGAGGAACACCTCGTTGAACTCGGCGTCGCCGGTGATCTGCCGCAGCGGCCGCACCTCGACGCCCGGCGACCGCATGTCGAGCAGGAAGTAGCCCAGGCCCCGGTGCTTGGGGACGCCGGGATCGGTGCGGGCCAGGAGCAACCCCCACCGGGCGACGTGGGCGAGCGTGCTCCACACCTTCTGCCCGGTGACCACCCACGTGTCGCCGTCGCGGACCGCCCGGGTGGCGAGCCCCGCCAAGTCGGACCCTGACCCCGGCTCGGAGAACAGCTGGCACCAGACGTGCTCGCCCGTGAACAGGGGCCGCAGCAGGGCCTGCTGCTCGGGCGTGCCGTGCGCCTCGAGGGTTGGGGCGGCCATGCCGAAGCCGACCACGTTGCGCTCCGACCAGTCGGCGGCGCCGGCCGCCAGGAACGCCTGCTCGACCAGGGCGTCGACCGTCCGGTCGAGACCGCGGCCCCCCAGGCCCGGCGGAAAGTGCACGAAGGCGAGGCCGGCGTCGAAGCGGGCGCCGCGCAGCTCGACGTCGGGCGTGGTCGCCACGGGGTGCTCGGCCAGCAGCGTCTCGACGTCGGCCCGGACCTCGAC
>DATCLV010000641.1:0-3674 GCA_036563745.1 Acidimicrobiales bacterium
GTGACGACCGGCCGCGTCAGCCGCTGCCGTCGGCGGCCTCGGCCAGCAGGGCGGGGACGACCTCGGACAGCTCCGCCGGGTCCCAGCGGGCGCCCTTGTCGACGCCCCGACCCCGCCGCCAGTTCTCGGCCACGGCGATCCGGCCCCCGCCGACCAGGAACACCTGCCCCGTGACGCCCCGCGACTCCGGGCTGCCCAGCCACACCACCAGCGGCGCCACGTTGGCGGGGTCGCGGGGATCGAACTCGCCGGGCACCGGCTCGGGGCGGCCCCGGGCGGCCATGAGCCCCTCGGTCATCCGGGTGCGGGCGCCGGGGGCGATCGCGTTGACGGTCACGCCGTAGCGGGCCAGCTCTTGCGCGGCGATCACCGTGAACGAGGCGATCCCCGACTTGGCGGCGCCGTAGTTGGTCTGGCCCACGTTGCCGAAGATCCCCGACGTCGACGACGTGTTGATCAGCCGGCCGTCGACGTCCTCGCCGGCCCGCGACCGCTCCCGCCAGTGGCGGGCGGCGAAGTGCGCCGGGCCGAACGTGCCCTTGAGGTGCACGCGGAGGACGTCGTCGAGCTCGTCCTCGGACATGTTGACCAGCATCCGGTCCCGCAGGATGCCGGCGTTGTTGACGAGGACGTCGAGGCGCCCGAACGTGTCGATGGCGGTGGCGATCAGCCGCTCGGCGCCCGCCCACGACGCCACGTCCTCGCCGTCGGCGACGGCCTCGCCGCCGGCGGCCCGGATCTCGTCGACCACCGCGCCGGCGGGCCCGGGCGACGACCCGGAGCCGTCGGCCTCGCTGCCCAGGTCGTTGACGACGACCTTCGCGCCCTGCCGGGCGAACTCCAGGGCGTGCTCCCGCCCGATGCCGCGCCCGGCACCGGTCACGACCACCACCCGTCCCTCGCAGATCCCCGTCATCCCGTCCCCCTCCCGGGCGTGCTCGTCCCCCGTGCGGTCCCGTGGCCGGACCCGGCCGGACCCGGCCGACCAGCTGCCCGGCCCGGCCCGCTCGGCGGCCGACAGCTTGTCAGGCCGACGCCGGCGCCGCGGCGGCCCGGTCGCGGGCGACCTCGTCGTAGCTGGTGTAGTCCTCGCCGGTGTCGTCGGCGAACTCGTACTGCAACAGGCCGTGCTCGCCCCACAGCCGGCGCAGGTAGCCGTCGTTGGCGTCGAGCAGGCCGAGCTTGCGCACGTTCGGCACCAGCTTCGAGAAGAACGCCTGGTTGAACCCGTTGAAGACGCTCAGGTCGAGCTTCGAGCCACCCTCCTGCAGGAACGGCAGCGCCTTCCCGAAGTCGATGCCGAGCCGCTCCCACATCTCCGGGTTCAGCGACCGGTAGCGGCTGCGCAGGGTGTTCTCCGCCAGGAACTCCTGGCGGTCCTTCAGGTCGGCCGCGCTCATCTCCCGGTAGAGCTCGTGCAGCGACAGCACCCCGAAGGCGACGTGGCGGGCCTCGTCGGACATCACGTAGCGCAGCAGCTTCTTGAGCAGCGGCTCCTCGACGTTGCGCAGCATCGACCCGAACACCGCCAGCGCCAGGCTCTCGATGACGATCTGCATGCCGAGGTACGTGAAGTCCCAGCGGCTGTCCTCGAGGAGGTCGGTGACCTGCTGCTCGAGGTACTCGTTCATCGGGTACGCCTCGCCCAGCTTGGTGCGGATGTACTTGGCGAAGACCTCGGTGTGGCGGGCCTCGTCCATCGTCTGGGTGGCGGCGTAGTACTTGGCGTCGATCCACGGGACGGTCTCGACGATCTTGGCGGCGGCCAGCATGGCGCCCTGCTCGCCGTGCATGAACTGCGACAGCTGCGCCGTGTAGGTCTCGACGCCGAGGGCGGTCAGCTCCTTCTCGCCCCACGAGGCGAACGGCGAGCCCGGCAGCTTGGCGGCCTCCCGGACGATCAGCACCGTGATGTTGGGCTGCTTCGACTCGTGGACGAGGCGCTCGGGGTCGACGTCGGTGTCCCAGTCGAGCTCGGTGACCGAGTTCCACTGGGACGACATCCCCTTGTTGTAGAGGGTGACCAGCTGGTCCCGCTCCCGCTCGTAGTTCCAGAGGAAGATGCGGTCGGCGTGGTCGTCGATGACCTTGATCGTGGCCTCGACCTCGGCCCGGTCGGGCAGGCCGGGGATGGTCGTGGTGTCGCTCACTGGTTCCCCTCCTGTGCCAGTGCGTCGGGTGCGGGCGGGGCGTCGGGCCCCGGTGCCGCGAAGCCGCCGACGACGCGGCGGACGACCTCGGCCCACTCACCCCGGTCGACGACCGGGAGGCCGAGGGTGTGGACGAGCATCGAGCCCAGGCTCAACATCAGGGCGAGGCGGGCGCCGGCCTCGGGCGAGAAGCCGCCGTCGAGGCTGCCCTCGTCCTGGCCGTGGCGGAGCAGCGCCGCGAGCGACGCCTCCCGCTCCTCCAGCGCGTCGACCAGCACGGCGGCCAGCTCCTGGTCGCGCCGGGCGGCGAGCGCGGCCTCGGCCAGCAGCTCGGTGCCCCGGTCGTCGCGGTGGGCGAGGCGGCGGGCCAGGGCGAGGAGCGTGTCGTGCGCCGTGCCCGGCGCGGCCTCGGCCCCACCCGACCGGGCGCGGCCCGACGGGAACAGCGAGGCGAGCACCCGCTCCCGGTTGACCCGGAGCGCGTCGACGAGCAGCGCCGCCTTGTTGGGGTAGTGGGCGTAGATGGCCCCGCTGGTGACCCCGGCCTCCTGGGCGATCAGGGACACCGTCGCGCCCTCGTAGCCCTTCAGCTGGAAGACGCGGGCGGCGGCGTCGACCAGCCGCTCGCGCGTCTCCTCCGGCGTGACCCCGGCGCGACGACCCATGGCGACAACATAAAGAGCGCTTGTTATTTGGTCAACCGGGGCCCCACCGACAGCCGGTCGGGCCCACCGAGCTCACCGGGATCACCGGGATCACCGGGCTCACCGGGCTCACCGGCTGGCGGCGTGGCGGGTGAAGCGGGCGTGGCGGTCGGCGTCGGACCGCAGCGGGCACGACGTGCACGCCGCCACCGCCAGCTGCTCGGCCTTCGTGGCGGCCGGGTGCACCTTGTAGATCAGGCAGCAGGTGCCCTTGTCGGCGTACAGCCCCCGGCCGGCCGGGTGGGGCCGCGGGCGCACCCGGAGGCGGGGCTCCCGGGCGGTGAGGTGGTCGAGGACGGCGTCGGCCGCCCGCCACGCCGGCTCCGGCGGCTCCCCGTGGTCGCGGGCCCAGGCCAGCGCGCCCTCGGCGACGTGGTCGGCCAGCGTCCCCCACATCCCCGGGAGCCCGAACGGCGCCCGGGCCCGGACCGCCGCCGCCAGCGGGGCGAACACGGCGTGGAGCGACGTCGCCGCCGCGACCGCCAGGCCCGTGTCGTCGGTGACCACCCGGGTGCCGGGCCGGCCGGCGTCGGGGTCGTCGGCCCGGACCACCACCTCGGACGGCGTGGCCGCCACGGCGTCGATGCGGGTGCCGGCGGCGAGCTGCAGCGCCAGGTCGTCGGGGGTGAGGACCAGCACGCGGCGCTGGTCGAGCCGGGGGCCCATCACCAGCTCGGCCAGCGACCCGGCGAACCGGTAGACGATCAGCGACCCGGCCAGGTCGCGGTGCCCGGCCGCCGGGCCCTCCAGCTCGGCCCGGTACCAGGCGTCGAGGGCGGCGGGGTCGCGCAGCCGGTCGCCGAGCCAGACCCACCCGGGC
>DATCLV010000642.1:0-4977 GCA_036563745.1 Acidimicrobiales bacterium
CTCGAGGGCTACCTCAACACGATCTTCTTCGGCCGGAACTCCTACGGGGTCGCCGCCGCGGCCCAGGCCTACTTCGGCAAGGACATCAGGGAGGTCACCGACCTGCGGGAGGCGACCTACCTGGCCGGTCTCATCCGGTCCCCCGGCCGGGCCGACGCCATCGACAACCCGGAGGCGGCGCACGACCGCCGCAAGAAGGTGCTGGTGGCGATGCTGGAGGCGGGCCACATCACGCAGGAGGACTACGACGCCACCGTCGACCTCCCCTTCGACTACGTGGTGCCCCGGCAGGAGGCGGCCCGCAACCGCACCATCAAGCTCGCCGACAAGGGCGGCAGCTACATCACCCAGTACGTCTACACCGCGCTCACCGGGAGCCCGGAGAACTACGGCCTCACCGCCGAGCAGATCGCCATGGGCGGCCTGCGGGTGTACACGACGATCGACCCCAACATGCAGGCCGCGGCCTGGGACGCCATCTTCAACCCCGAGGTCAACACCGAGTACCCGCTGAACCGCGACGACCTGCCCCAGGCGGCGCTGGTGTCGATCGACGACCAGGGCAACATCAAGGCGATGGTCGGCGGCCGGGGCGACGGCATCGGCACCAACTTCGCCGTGTACGGGCGGGGCTCGTCGGGCCGGCCGGTGGGGTCGACGTTCAAGCCGATCGTGCTGGCCGAGGCGATCCGGCAGGGCTACTCGCTGGAGGCGATGCTGCCGGCGCCCCAGCAGGCCGAGATCCCGTCGATCCCCGGGTGCGACCCGTGGCAGCCCCGCAACGCCGGCGAGTCGGAGATCCCGGGCCAGCGCATCGACCTGCTCACCGCCACGCAGGAGTCGGTGAACACCTCCTACGCCCACCTGATCTACGAGCTGGCGATGGCGAACGGCGGCAGCGCCGAGTCGGTCATCGACATGGCCGAGAAGCTCGGCATGACCCGCGAGCAGATCCGCTCGGGGTGCCTCACCATGGTGCTGGGCGCCCACAACAGCACGCCGCTCGAGATGGCCGAGGTGTACTCCACCTTCGCCAACAAGGGCGTCCACAAGGAGCCCCGCCTGATCTCGCGCATCGAGCGGGTCGACCAGGACGGCAACGTGACGACCGTCTACCAGGCGCCGACGAAGACGAGCCAGGCGCTGACCGAACTGGAGGCGGCCAAGGTCACCTACGCCCTGCAGCAGGCGATGGCCGAGGGCACCGGGACCCGCGCCAAGCTCCCGTGGCCGGCCGCCGGGAAGACCGGCACCACCGGCGACAACAAGGACGCCTGGTTCGTGGGCTTCACGCCGAAGCTCACCACCGCCGTGTGGATGGGCTTCGAGCATCCGGACCAGGTCAACCAGGAGTGCATCGAGTCGGCGCAGGAGGGCAACACCGAGGGCCAGTACGCCGACTACGCGGGGCATCCGGAGAAGTGCCCGCTGGAGCTGGCCCGCATGGGCACCGTGCTCAACGGCAAGCCGGTGTACGACTGGCAGACGGTCACCGGCGGCTCGATCCCGGCGATCATCTGGCGGCTCTACATGGAGAGGGCCACGGCCGGCTCCACCGAGGGCTTCCGGGAGCTGACCCCCGAGGAGCTGCGCTCGGGCCGCGACTTCGAGTCGACGATCTTCACCCCCGACGACGAGGGCGACGACGACGATCGCGATCGTGGCAGGGGTCGCGACGACGACCGGGACGACGACGATGACGACGGCAGGCCCGGCAACGGCCCCGGTCCCCGGCCGACCCAGCCGACGATCCCGGACCCCACGACGACGCTCCCGGACACCACCACCACGATCCCGGACGACACGACCACCACGACGAATCCCGGGTTCCCCGGCGGGCCGGGCTGGCCACCGGGACCGGGGAACGGGAACGACTGACCCGCCCGGCAAGGCCGGGCGGGCAGGGGGCGCCTCTCTCGGGGCGACCAGGTGACGGGACGAGCGCCGCGCGGCACGACCGCCGGCGCTCGTCGGCGTCCGCCGGACGGGCGGCCCGGCCGGGAATGGGGGGCGCCCGGCCGGGGTTGCCACCTCTGGCCGACCTCCGCCAGGAGGGGTACGGTCGTGTCGACCGCCGGCAGCCATCCAGGCGCTGGACGGAGAAAGGGAGGTGTGCCCCATGAGCACGCGTACGGCACCCGCCATCCGGGCCCGCAAGGTGCGGGACGGTGGCGAGCCCCTCGTCATGGTGACGGCCTACGACGCCCCTGGCGCTCGCCAGGCCCACGCCGCCGACGTCGACCTGGTGCTGGTCGGCGACTCGCTGGCCATGGTCGTCCTGGGCTACGACGACACGCTCCAGATGACCGTCGACGACATCGCCCACCACGTGGCGGCGGTGCGGCGGGGCCTGCACCGGTCGACGGCCGAGGGCCCCGAGCCGCTGGTCGTCGCCGACATGCCGTGGATGAGCTACCACACGACCCCGGCCGACGCGGTTCGCAACGCGGCCACGCTGATCCGGGCCGGGGCCTCGGCGGTGAAGCTCGAGGGCGGCCGCAAGCGGCTGCCGATGGTCGAGGCCATCGTCGACGGTGAGATCCCGGTGCAGGGCCACATCGGCCTGACCCCGCAGTCGCTGCACGCCATGGGCGGCTTCAAGGTGCAGGGCCGCCAGCACGACGCCGCGCTCGCCCTGGTCGACGACGCCAAGGCGCTCGCCGGCGCCGGCTGCTTCTCGCTGGTCCTGGAGGGCGTGCCCGACGAGGTCGCCCGCATGGTGACCGACGCCGTCGAGATCCCGACGATCGGCATCGGCGCCGGCCCCCACTGCGACGGCCAGGTGCTCGTGTACCACGACGTGCTGGGCGTGGAGGACCGGGTGCGACCCAAGTTCGTGCGCCGCTACGCCGAGATGGGCACGGTGGCGATCGAGGGCCTGAAGGCGTTCGCCGACGACGTGCGGTCGGGGCGGTTCCCGGCGCACGACGAGAGCTACCACCTGAGCGCCGACGTGGTGGAGAGCCTGGGCCTGTACGGCCGGGACGGCTGACCGGGCTGTCCGTCAGCTGACCGACGGCTGACGCCCTGGTGGCTCGCGGTGCACGCGCTCGGGTCCGGGCGGCGTGCAAGGATTCGAGGCGTGCACCGGACACCATCGCGCTCGCCGCGCCCGCCCCGTCGGCGGGGGCGCTGGGGACGCTCCGCCGCGGCCGTCGTCGTCGGCCTGGCCGTGCTGGCCTGCGGCGGCGGTGACGACGAGGTCTCGGGCGACTCGCTGGTCGAGGAGAACCTCGACAGCGCCGACACCAGCGCCACCACCGGCGTCGAGCCCGAGCGGCCCGGCGACGGCGTGCTGATCTCGGCGGGCGACGCCCCGGCGGCCCAGGGCGCGGGGCTGGACGAGCCGCCGGGCCCGGAGGTCCGCGAGCTGCTCGCCGGCTTCGGTGAGGTGGCGATCGCCGTCCACAACCCCGACGGGTCGATCAAGGGCTGGTGCGTGCTGCTGGCCGAGACCCAGGAGCAACGCAACCAGGGCCTGATGGAGGTCACCGACCTCGGCGGCTACGAGGGGATGCTGTTCGTGTGGGACGAGGACAGCTCGTCGGGGTTCTGGATGAAGGACACGCCGATGCCGCTGTCGATCGCGTTCGTCGACGCCGAGGGCGGGATCGTGTCGATGACCGACATGGAGCCCTGCGTGGACCAGCCGAGCTGCCCGACCTACGCGGCCGAGGGCCCGTACCGCTTCGCGCTGGAGGTCCCGAAGGGGCGCCTGGGGGCGCTGGGCATCGAGGTGGGGTCGACGATCCGCGTGGGCGGCGGCTGCGCCACGTAAGGATCTCGCGCCACGGCGCCCTTGACTGTCACAGGGCGCGTTTACCAAGGCAGGGTGCTTCCCCGCTACTGTTGCCCGTTCACAACTGACGGACCCTGCTCCCGCGCGCCGACGCGGGGGCCCCGGCGAGGCCGGGCTCACAGGGAGGTGATCGCTCGCCGTGCGAGCCTATGAACTGATGGTCATCATCGACGCCGAGCTCGATGACGACGTGATCGACGCCCAGGTGAAGCGAGTCGCCGACCTGGTGACCCAACGGGGCGGCGAGATCAAGAACGAGGACCGCTGGGGCCGCCGGCGGTTCGCCTACGAGATCAACCACAAACTCGAGGGCTACTACGTGGTCTACGAGTTCGTCGGCGGCAGCGAGCTCGCGCAGTTGGAGCGTGCGCTGCGACTCGCGGACGAGATCGTCCGCCACAAGCTGTTCCGCCTGCCCGACCGCGAGGCCGCCCGCCGCGGGTACCTCGCGCCGGCAGCGTCCTGAGAAGAGGACTTCCATGACGTCCAACGTCACCCTCGTGGGGAACCTCACGCGTGACCCCGAGCTGCGCTACACGCCCAACGGCGCCGCCGTCGCCACCTTCGGCGTGGCGGTCAACCGCCGCTGGCAGAACCGCGACAACCAGCAGTGGGAGGAGGCGACCTCCTTCTTCAACGTCACCTGCTGGCGCGACCTGGCCCAGAACGTGAGCGAGTCCCTGGAGAAGGGCTCCCGGGTGCTCGTCACCGGTCGCCTGGAGCAGCGCTCCTGGGAGACCCAGGACGGCGAGAAGCGCTCGGTCGTCGAGGTCGTGGCCGACGAGGTCGGCCCGAGCCTCCGCTGGGCCACCGCCACGATCAACCGCAACGAACGCCGCGACGGCGGTGGGGGCGGCGGCGGGGGTTGGAGCTCCCGGCCCGCCGCCAACGAGCCCCCGCCGAGCTACGACCCCGCCGAGGAGCCGTTCTGATGAACAAGTCACGGTCGAAGAACAAGGACAACGCCCGCAGGGCGAAGAAGAAGACCAGCATCCTCAACGTCGAGCAGGTCGAGTACGTCGACTGGAAGGACGTGAACCTGCTCCGCCGCTTCATGTCCGACCGTGCCAAGGTGCGGGCCCGGCGCGTGACCGGCAACAACGCCCAGCAGCAGCGGGAGGTGGCCAAGGCCATCAAGAACGCCCGCGAGATGGCGCTGCTGCCCTACGTCACCCGCA
>DATCLV010000643.1:0-8767 GCA_036563745.1 Acidimicrobiales bacterium
TGCGGGTGCGGCTCGACGTCGACGCGAGGCCCGAGGCCCACACGCGGCTGCTGGCCGCCCTCCACCGGTTCGAGTCGGCCGACCGGGCCGTGGCCGACCGGCGGGACGCGCTGACCGCGCTCGTCGAGCGGGTCCCGGAGCTGCTCCCGGCGACCGAGCCGGCCACCGGCCGCCTCCGGCTGCTCCTCGCCGGCCGGACCCGGCGGCGGGCGGCCCGGGCGGCGCTGGCCGAGCTCCGGGCCCTGCTGGCCGCCGCCGGCCTCGACGGCTCCAACGTCGGCGACGACCGCGACGACGGCGACGACGCCGACGACCCGGGGGACGACCTCGTCGCCGACGCCGACGCCGACGCCGTCTGGGCCGACTACCAGGCCCGCCCGGTCGATCACCAGGGCCTGCTCGCCGCCGTCGCCGGGGCCGAGGGCGACCCCGCGGCGACCCACGGCCACATCCCCGCCGCGGTCGCCGAGCGCATCGGGGCCCACGAGCTCGACACCTCCCTGCTGCGGGTCACCCTCCGCGGCTACCAGGCCTTCGGCGCCCGGTTCGCCCTCGCCCAGGGTCGGGCGATCCTCGGCGACGAGATGGGTCTCGGCAAGACCGTCGAGGCGCTGGCGGCGATCGCCCACCTCCACGCCGGGGGCGCCACCCACTCGCTGGTCGTCTGCCCGGCCGGCGTCCTCGTCAACTGGGCGCACGAGGTCGAGCAGCACAGCGCCCTGCGGGCCTTCCGCCTCCACGGCAGCGACCGCCGGGCGCAGCTGCGGGAGTGGGCCCGGCACGGCGGCGTCGGCGTCGTCACCTACGACTCGCTGAAGTCGCTCGCCCTCCCCGACGGCGTGCGGCCGGCGCTGCTCGTCGCCGACGAGGCCCACTACGTGAAGAACCCGGAGGCCCAGCGCACCCAGGCGATCCGCCGGCACCTCGCCGCCACCGACCGGGTGCTGCTGCTCACCGGCACCCCGATGGAGAACCGGCTCGACGAGTTCCGGCAGCTGGTCGACCACATCCGGCCCGACCTGGCCGCCCGCATGACCCCGAGCGCCGGGCTGCTGGGCGCCGACGCGTTCCGGGCCGCGATCGCCGACGCCTACCTGCGCCGCAACCAGTCCGACGTGCTCGACGAGCTGCCGCCGAGGATCGACAACGAGGACTGGGTCGTGCCCACCGCCGCCGACCGGCGGGCCTACGCCCGGGCCGTGGCATCGGGGAACTTCATGGCGATGCGGCGTGCCGCCTTCGCCGCCGCGTCCGCCGGTCGGAGCGCCAAGCTGCAGCGGCTGCTGGAGATCGTCGACGAGGCGGCCGGCAACGGCTGGAAGACCGTGGTGTTCTCGTCGTTCCTCGACGTGCTCCGGGCGATCGACCGGGCGCTGGGCGAGCGGTCGGCCGGGCTGCTCACCGGCCGGCTCGACCCGTCGGCCCGCCAGGCGCTGGTCGACCGGCTGACCCGCTCGCCGGAGCCGCGGGTGCTCGCCAGCCAGATCCAGGCCGGCGGCGTCGGGCTCAACATCCAGGCGGCCTCGGTGGTGGTGCTGGCCGAGCCGCAGTGGAAGCCGTCCATCGAGGACCAGGCGATCGCCCGCGCCCACCGGCTCGGGCAGGTGCGGCCGGTCCACGTGCACCGGCTGCTGGTCGAGGACGGCGTCGACCAGCGGATGCTGGAGCTCCTGCGGGTGAAGCGGGCGACCTTCGACCGCTACGTCCGGACCAGCGACCTGAAGGAGGCCAGCCCCCACGCCGTCGACGTCGCCGCGCTGGCCGCCGCGCCCCGGGCCGACGCGGAGCGCCGGATCATCGAGCTGGAGCGCCGCCGCCTCGGCCTCGTTTCGCCCGACCCCGACCGCGACGCCGAGCCCGGCGCCGAGCCCGCCTGATCAACGAACCTGCCCCCGAAGCGGGGAGCCGGGTCCCAGCTTCGGGGGCAGGTTCGGGGTGGGGCGGGTCAGCCCCACTGCCCCGGCACGTAGTCGCCCGCCGGGCGCTGGGCGATCACGTTCAGCCGGTTGAACGCGTTGATGAGGGCGATCTGGGCGATCAGCACGCCGAGCTGCTCCTCGTCGTAGTGCTTGGCGGCGGCCGCCCACACCTCGTCGCTCACCCCGGTGCCGTCGGCGAGGCGGGTGCCCTCCTCGGCCAGGGCCAGGGCGGCCCGCTCGGCATCGGTGTACACCGTCGCCTCCCGCCAGCCGGCCACCAGGTGGAGCCGCTGCGGGGTCTCGCCGGCGGCCGCGGCGTCCTTGGTGTGCATGTCGATGCAGTAGCCGCAGCCGTTGATCTGGCTGGCCCGCACCTTCACCAGCTCCAGCGTCGCCAACGGCACGGTCGACTCGTGCAGCGCGTGGTTGGCGGCGACGAGGTGCTTGGTGGCCTTGACCGCGGTGGCGCTGTGCATGAGGTCCAGTCGTGCTTCCATCTCCGTCTCCCTCGCTCGTGATCGTGTTCACCAACTCGACGGGACAGCCGGCCGAGGTGTGACACGGCCGGCGGGAAAGCGCTGCCGACCTCGTCACCGGCCGCCACCGTGCGTGACGGCCCGGCGCGGGTCATATGCTTGGCGGCGAACAGACCGAGGGAGGCGGGAGGAGGTGCGCGCGTTGCGGTCCGTCGACAGCGCCCGATCCGACAGGGACGTCGAGCTGCAGGTCGCCCCGCCCACGCGCCTGGCCACCTACCTCCGTGGCGGAGCGGTCGACTTCGAGACCGACCAGGAGATCGCCGACGAGCTCTACGCCAGCCACCGGGCGGGCGTGGAGGCGTTCCAGGCCGTCAGCGCCAAGGTCTACGCCTTCGTCGAGCGCGCCGTCCGCCACCTCACCGACGAGGTCGGCATCCGCCAGTACCTGGTGATGGGCGCCTCGACCTCGGGCCAGACCAACGTGCACGAGATGGCGCAGGCCACCGCACCCGAGGCCCGGGCGGTCTACGTGCTGTTCGACCCGCTCATGCTGGTGTACGCCCACCGGCTCGGGCGGGGCACGCCGGGGATGACGGCGTACGTGCGGGCGAGGATGTCCGACGTCGACCGGGTGATCAGCCGGGCCCGGGGCACGCTCGACCTGACCCGGCCGGTGGGGCTGGTGATGCCCGCCAACCTGGCCTACGTCCGCAAGCCGGAGCGGGCGGCCGAGCTCGTCCGGCGCTACCTGCGCCCGCTGGCCCCCGGGAGCCACCTGGTGGCCACCCACCACGCCAGCGACCTGCTCGTCGAGGAGGTCGCGCCGGTCTACCGCCGCATCGCCGAGCTGGCCGCCCAGCGGCAGGCGTGGGAGGTCGCGCCGCGGAGCCGCGGGGAGATCGAGGCGCTGCTCCCGAAGCTGGAGCTGCTCGACCCCGGCGTGGTGCCGGTCGAGCGGTGGCGGCCCGCCGACGGCGACACGGAGAAGCCGATCAAGGTCGCCGTCCACGCCTGGGTCGCCCGCAAGCGCTGACCCGGTTGCCGAACCTGCCCCGTTCCTCCGAACCGGCCCCCGAAACGGGGAGCCGGGTCCCGGCTTCGGGGGCAGGTTCGAGGTGGGGTGTGACGGCTCAGGAACCCGAGACGACCTCCGCGAGCGCGGCCTGGTCCTCGGCGTCGACGACGAGGTCGGTGGGGACGCGGGCGTCGGCGTCCTGGAACGCCCGGGTGGCGGCCTCGGTGGCGGGGCCGAACACGCCGTCGACCGCCACGGGCGCCAGGTGCGGCGCGTCGGCGGCGATCCACTCGTTCAGGTCGTCCTGCCACCGCACCACGGCGATGCCCCGGTCGCCCCGGCGCAACGACGGCAGCTCCTCGGCCTCGGCGCCGGTCGCCGCCGCCGGCACCGGTTCCGGCTCCTCCGCCTGGATGTCCTCGACGAGGTGGGCCAGGCGGAAGCCGCCCGTCACCAGACCCGTCACCGCGAGCACCCGCCTCCACCGCATCTCGCCTCGCCTCCTGTCCCGGGCCACCGGGGGGAGGTGGCCCGCCCGACCAGGGGCTACCCGAGACCCGGCCGCTCACACCCGTTCCTCCGACCTGCCCCCGTTCCTCCGAACCTGCCCCCGAAACGGGGAGCTGGCTCCCCGTTTCAGGGGCAGGTTCGTCGTGGGCGTCACGTGCCTGGTCGTCGGGCGACCGCCGGGCGGCCGGGTCGGCGCCGCGTCACACGGCGCCGATGCCGGCGGCCTCGTTCCGCTGCTTCCACTCGGCCCGGGACATGCGGGTCACGTCGACCTCGGCAGCCCGTGCCCGGGCCCGCAGCGCCCCGACGGTCGCGTCCTCCCGCTGCGTGTGGGCGAACGGGTCCCAGTCGAAGAACCGGCAGGCGTTCTGCCAGGTGATCTTGTGGATCTCCTCGTCGGTGCACCCGGCGCCCTGCAGCTCGTTCCAGGTGAACTCGGGCGACTCGGGCCAGGTGGTGTCGGTGTGCGGGTAGTCGCACTCCCAGGCGATGTTGTCGATGCCGATCCGGTCGCGCAGCCGCAGGCCCGACGGGTCGGTGATGTAGCAGGCGAGGATGTGCTCCTTGAACACCTCGGACGGCAGCTTGCCGCCGAAGTCGTCGCCGTCGTGGAGCCAGCTCTGGTTCTGGAAGTGGCGGTCGATGCGGTCGAAGTAGAAGGGGATCCAGCCGATCCCGCCCTCCGACAGCGCCACCTTCAGGTCGGGGAAGCGCCGCAGGGTGGGCCCGAACAGGAGGTCCTGGGCGGTGATGGCCGAGATCTGGCAGGCCAGCACCATGAGGTGGTCGATCGGCGCCTCCTGCGGGCGGCGGATCACCTCGAAGCCGGCGCCGATGTGCAGCGACAGCACCATGCCCTCGTCGCTGATGGCCGTGAGCATCGGGTCCCAGTAGCCGGAGAGGAAGCTCGGGAAGCCCTGGACGTGCGGGGTCTCGAGGAAGCTGATCGACCGGCAGCCCTTCTTCCCGATGCGGTGGACCTCCTCGACGGCGAGGTCGACGTCCCACATCGGCACGAGGCCCAGGGGGATGAACCGGCCCGGGTAGCTGCCCGCCCACTCGTCGATCGCCCAGTCGTTGTAGGCGCGCAGCGCCACGTAGGCGACCTCCTTGTCGCCGGCCTCGGTGAAGGTGCGGGCGTTGAAGCCGGCCATCGTCGGGAAGTTCATCGACGCCAGGACCCCGTTGGCGTCCATGTCGCGCACCCGCTGGTGCACGTCGAAGCACCCGGGCCGCAGCTCGGCGTAGGAGCCGGGGTTGAACCCCCACTCCTCCCGGGGCCAGCCCACGGTGGCGGCCATGCCGAAGGGCGTGGAGGTGGCCTGCCCCTGGAAGTGCCACTCGTCGACGCCGTTCTCGTTGCGGACGACCCTCGGCACGAGGTCCTTGTACTTCTCCGGCACGTGGTTCTCGTACATGTCGGGTGGCTCGACCATGTGGTCGTCGATGCTCACCAGGATCATGTCGTCCATCTGCATGGCGCGCTCCCCCTCCACCGCTGCCGCGTCGGCCTCGACTCCCCGCTGACGCTAGCAGGAAGATGTGACTCGACTGTTAGTTTTTCGCACTACGAGCGAGGGTTCCACCCCTGTCGGGATCTCCCGACGTGACCGGCGGGTCAGTTTCCGCCACCTCCCGCGTCCGAACCGCCCAGGGGTTCAGGGATGGAAGACCGCCCGGACACAGCCGTCGCGCTTGTGCTTGAACAGGTCGTAGCCGTCGACCGCCTCCTCCAGCGCCATGGGGTGCGTGGTGAGGTGGGCGGTGGGGATCTCGCCGGCCGCCATGCGGTCGAGCAGCATCGGGATGTAGCGGTGGCCGTGCTGCTGGCCCAGGCGGAGCGTCAGGCCCTTGTTCATCGCCGCGCCCAGCGGGAACTTGTCGACGAAGCCGCCGAACACCCCGAGGACCGACACGGTGCCGCCCTTCCGGCACGCCCGGATCGCCTGGCGCAGCGGCGCGGCCCGCTCGGTGTGCAGCCGCAGCGCCTGCTTCACCCGGTCGTAGGCGTGCTCGAGCCCGGTGTCGTGGGCCTCCATGCCGACCGCCTCGATGCAGCGGTCCGGGCCGCGGCCGGCGGTCGTCTCCAGCAGCGCCTCGTGGACATCGACCGCGGTGTAGTCGAGCGGCTCGGCCCCGATGACCTCCTCGACCATCCGGAGCCGCTCGGGGAACCGGTCGACGACCACCACCCGCTCGGCGCCCATCAGCAGCGCCGCCCGGGCGGCCATCTGGCCGACCCCGCCCGCGCCCCACACGGCGACCACGTCGCCCGGCTGAACCTCGGCGTTGTCGGCGCCCATCCACCCGGTGGGCACGGCGTCGGAGGCGTAGACCGCGGCGTCGTCGCTCAGGCCCTCGGGCACGGGGAAGCAGCCCTGGTCGGCGAACGGCACCCGGAGGTACTCGGCGTGACTGCCGGCGAACCCGCCGGTCATGTGCGAGTACCCGAAGATCCCCGCGCCGGCGTGGCCCCACACGGTCTCGGCGATGGCCGGGTTGGGGTTGGTGTTGTCGCACAGCGAGAACCGGCCCTCCCGGCAGTGCCAGCAGCGGCCGCAGGCGATGATCGAGCAGACGACCACCCGGTCGCCCACCGCCAGGCGCTCGACGCCCGGGCCGGTCTCGACGACCTCCCCGAGGAGCTCGTGGCCGAGGACGTCGCCCTGGCGCATCGTGGGGATGTAGCCGTCGACCAGGTGGAGGTCCGACCCGCAGGTGGCGGTCGCCCGCACCCGGAGGATGGCGTCGTGGTCGTTGAGCAGTCGGGGCTCGGGGACGTCCTCGACGGCGAGGTCGTTGACGCCCTGCCAGACCAGCGCCCTCACGACGCACCGCCGCCCAGGCGCTCGCTGACCGCGGTGGTCAGCGCCTCCGCCACCGGGCCCCGCCCGGTCGGCTGGCCCTCCGTGGTGACGACCTCGCCGGCCTCGAGGCGGGCCTTGACGCGCCGGAGCCGCTCGTGGGCGCCGATGCGGTGACCGTCCCCGTCGCGTCCGGTCTCGGGCCGGACCCGCACCTCGGTGCCCCGCCCGGCCGGGGCGGGACGGAGGTCGAGCTCCTCGGCGTCGGCCGGACCGGGGGAGCCGGAGGTGCCGGGGGTGCCGGGCGCGGCGCCGTCCTCGGCCCAGGCGCGGGCGATGTCCTCAGGCGCCGCCAGCACCGTCACCGGCACGTCGTCGCCCTTGCCGGCCTGGGCGCCCTGGACGGCCTTCCGGGCGCGGCCGGCGGCGGCGACGATCCCGGCGACACCGGCGCCGGTCAACAGCATCTTGCTCCCACGTCCCATCGGGGACCTCCTGTCCGTCGGGTTCGGGGAACGTGCTCCTGCCCGCCCCGTCCCGGAGCGGGGGGCTGAACGGTGGGGGGCGGGCAGGAGCACGAAGGCACGCGCCGGCCGCTGCTCGACCGCCCGCGCTTCGGGGTACGAGCAGCCGGCTACCCGCCCACGACCGCCCCACACCGATCGCGCGGGATCGGCCGGATCGTTCGCACCACCCGGGTCGCCCGCCGCTCCCGGGTCGCCCGCCGGTCCGCGCCCCGTCGCGGGCGGATCACGGCGGTCGGCCGGGGGTAGGCGCCGGGAGCCGACAGGGTCGGCAGGGTCGACAGGGCTGACAGGGCTGACAGGGAGGCCGGCGTGGCAGGCACGACGAACGAGGGAGCCCCGACCGGGCCGGGCGGTGGCTCGTCCGACGACGTCGACGTGGTCGTCACGACCGGGACGTCCGACGCGGTCGACCGGCCTGGTCGTGGAAGCCGGGAAGGTCGGGCAGGTCTGGCCGGAGCCGTCACGGTGGGCGGGGTGCTGATCGGGGCCGGGCTGGGCGGCTTCGTCGACGGGATCGTCCTGCACCAGATCCTGCAGTGGCACCACCTGCTCACCGACCACGGCCGCTACGGCCACTACCCGCACGCCACGGTCGACGACCTGCAGGACCACACCCGCTGGGACGGGTACTTCCACGCCGGCACCTGGGTGCTCGTGGTGGTCGGGCTGTTCGTGCTGGTCACCGCCGTGTCCCGCCGGCCGGCGCTGGCGCCCACGCCCCGGGAGGCGGCCGGGCTGCTGCTGGTCGGCTGGGGCCTGTTCAACCTGGTGGAGGGCGTCGTCGACCACCACCTGCTCACGCTGCACCACGTGCGCGACGACGTCGCCGACCCGCTGGCGTGGGACCTCGCCTTCCTCGCCGCGGGCGCCGTGCTGGTCGCCGCCGGCCTCGTCCTCCGCCGGAGCCCGGCGGGGCCCGGCGATCGGGGCCGGCGCGGACAGGGACCGAACGGGGTTGCCGCCGGTGAGTGAGGGTACTCACGCGGTGTGGATGCCATCACCCTGCTCAGAGACGACCACAAGCTGGTGCGGCGGCTGTTCCGGGAGTTCGGCGCCACCACCGACCGGGCCGTCAAGACCCGGGAGCGGCTGGCCCGGCGCCTGGTGAAGGAGCTGTCGGTCCACGCCGCCATCGAGGAGCAGCTGCTGTACCCGAGGGTGCGGCAGGTGCTCGACGACGGGGACGCACTCGCCGACCACGCCCTGGAGGAGCACCAGGAGGCCAAGGAGCTCCTCGAGCGGATCGACGGTCTCCCGGGCGACGACCCGGCGCTGAAAGAGCTGGTCGACCGGCTCGCCACCGCCGTCACCGAGCACGTGAAGGAAGAGGAGGGCGGCCTCTTCAAGCAGCTCCGGGCCGAGGTCGGCCGCAAGCAGCTCGCCGAGTGGGGCGAGGAGCTGCAGGCCGCCCGCCGGAAGGCACCCACCCACCCGCACCCCCACGCCCCGAGCCGACCGCCGGCGAACAAGACGCTCGGCGTCATCGCCGGCGCCGTCGACCGAGCACGCGACC
>DATCLV010000644.1:0-12304 GCA_036563745.1 Acidimicrobiales bacterium
CCAGCGTGCCGCCCACCACCGCGGCCGACGCCCGCATCACCGCGAACCCCGACCCCTCTGGCACCGACGCCACGTCGAAGCCGTTGCCGTCGTCGGCCACGCACATCGCCACGACCGGCCGGTCGGGCAGCCCCTCGCCGCCCTCGCCGTCGCCGGGGACCGCCGGCCCGTCGCCCACGGCGCCGGGGCCGTCGTCGGGCCCACGCTGCCCACCGCTCGGCGCCGCCCACGGCCGGGGCCGGGCGTCGGGGTCGGCCGCGGTCTCGCTCTCCGCCTCGATCACGATGTCGACCCGGCCGGCGTTGCTGTGCCGCCACACGTTGTGCAGCGCCTCCTGGGCGATCTGCAGCAGCACGGTCTCCGAGATCCAGTCGAGCGCCAGGTCGTCGGCCACCTCGATGGTGAGCTGCGGCGTCGGGTGGTCGCCGTAGATGCTGGCCAGGTAGGCCCGCATCGGGATGCCGAGCCGTTCGCCCGGCGGGCCGCCGCGGCCCCGGCGAGGGGAGCCGCCCGGGCCCCCGCTGCCGCCGGGGGTCGCGTCGAGCGGGCGGATCGCCTGCACCAGCCCCCGCACCGACTCGGCGTGGCGGGCCAGGTCGCCGCCCACCAGCGCCGTCGCCCTGCCCAGCGCCGAGCCGGCCTCGCCCTCGCCGTCACCGGTCCCGGCCAGCAGGGCGAACGACGTGTAGGCGGCCACGGCCTGCTCGTAGAGCTGGGCGGCGAAGTTGTGGCGGTCGTGGAGGTTGCGCTCGAGCAGCTGCGACATCAGCCGCTGCCGCTCGTCGGACACCTGCTCCACCTGCCGGTAGAGCCGCCGCGTCTCGGCGACCGCCGCGATCTGCCGCAGGCCGGCCAGCACGAGCAGCAGCGACACGGTCCCCAGCGCGAACGGCACCGCCCACGACCGCTCGTCGGCCACCTCGGCGGTGACCCCCAGCAGCAGGGCCGCCCCGACCAGCGTGACGACGGTGGCGAGCGACCCGCCCCGCACCTGGGCGGCCAGCGGCAGCCGGTTGAGGCCCTGGCGCAGCAGCAGCGGCGCGTTCAGGGGGATGAGCAGGTACTGGCTCATGCACAGCGCGGTCAGCGCCACCAGCGGCGGGTAGGGGAGCGTGAACCCCGACACGCCCTGGGCCGCCTGCAGGGCCACGTTGACGGTCCCGACCAGGCCCAGCGCCACCGCCGACAGCTCGAACAGGCCCCGTCCCGGCCCCAGCCGCACGGCCAGCATCAGCGCCCAGTAGGTGCCGGGGATGGCGACGAGCACGGCGACCGCGCACGGGACCGTGAACCAGTCGTCCTCGGCGCCGAGGACGGCGGGGCCCCACAGCACCCACATCGGGGCGGTCACGGCGACCATCACCGCCAGCGACTCGATCACGTCGACCGACAGCGCCCGCCGGCCCGACCGGTTCCGCACCAGGTGGGCGACCCCGAGCGAGTGCACCAGCCCGGACGCGGCGACGGCCGGGGCGCCCAGCGGGTTGGCCCACCGCCAGCCGGTGGCCAGGCCGACCAGCACGGCCACGCCGATGAGGAACGCCGAGGCCAGGCCGGCGTAGAGCAGCAGGAAGCCGACCAGGTCGCTCCGGGGCGCCTTGCGGGTGGCGAACCACGCCACCAGCAGCGCCGGCATCGTGTAGGCGCCGCAGGCCATGTAGATCAGCACGAAGATGTAGGCGTCGCGCGTGTGCACGAACGCCGACACGACCGTGACGAACGGCAGCGAGACCGCCACCCAGGCCAGGCCCAGCCGACGCACGAGCGGTGAGAAGAGGGCGTCGGCCTTGGGTCGGGTGGCGGTCGGTTCGATCGACCGCACCTCTGTCGGCATGGTGCTCCTCCCCCAGCGGTGGGGGACGACGGCACCGCCGCCCCCACCTCACTGCAGAGCTCGACGACGCTAGGTCGACTCGACCAGCACCGCCTCCTGTGACCCGCGGTCGTCGCCCCCGTCCCCGTCGTCGGAAGCGCCGGCCTCGGGCCGTGACGTTCGGTTCGCGTCAAGTGTCGCACACCGAACGTGAGCGCACCGCCGCGTCGTCGCCACCACGAGGTCGACCACCGGGAGCAGGGCCGCCAGCCACCCGAGCGGGTGGACGGCCCCCATCTGGGCCGGCCAGTCGAGCCCCGGCTCGGGGTTGCGGACCAGCTGCATGGCGCACACCCAGGCGGCGGCGAGCGCCAGGGCGACCGGGGCGCCGCCCAGGATCCAGCGGCGGGCGCCGGGGTGGACGGTGCCGGCCGCGGCGGCCGCTCCGACCACCAGCCCCAGGGGGAGGCCGGCCAGGAACCAGCCCACGCCGCCGACGGCCACGGCGGCGGTGACCACCCACCACACCGGCGGGCGGGTCCCGCGGTAGGTGAGGGCGGCGGCGACGTGCAGCGGCCGGGGCAGTGGGTCACCGGGACGGGAACCGTCGCCGTTCAGGGACGCTTCGCCGTTCCCGCCCCCGTGGCCGTTGCGCCGCGCGGCGTCCGGCCGGGCGTCGGCGGGCCGTGCCTCCCGCCGCCGCGCCGGCCGGAGCGCCAGCCCCACGCACGCCAGGCCGGCCAGCAGCGACAGCCACTCGGCCTTGGCCACCGTGGCCTGGGGCGTGAAGGTCAGCGTCACCTCGAACGACGCCGTGTCGGGCGTGACCAGCCAGCCGTTGGCGAAGCCGTCGACCAGCTCGGGTCGCGCCGCGATCCGGGTGTCGCTCCCGCCGTGGACGGTGGCCGCCCAGCCGTCGCTGTGGCTCTGCCCGAGGACCAGCCAGAACCGCCGTCCCGGCTCGGCGCCCTGCACCCGGAGCCGCAGCTCGGCGTCGCTCGAGCGCGTCACCTCGACCGAGGGGGCGCCGAGGGCGGCGGCGGTGCCGCCATCGCCACCGTCGTCGTCCCCGTCACCAGCCCCGTCGACCGTCGCGGCCTCGGCGACCAGCGGCCCCGTGGCGTCGGACGCCGCGCCGCCGGCGGCCGAGCGGAGCACCACCTGGTCGAGGTCGAGGCCCAGCGCGTCGCCCCGGGCGGCGACGAGGTGGGTGCGGCCGCCCGGCAGGTCGAGGCCGCCGGCGTCGTCGCCGCACAGCGCGACCGCCAGCGGCCGCCCGGCGAGGGCGTCGGCGGTCGTGCCCGTCACCCGCACCCCGACCGGTTCACCGTTCACCGTGAGCAGGTCGTCCCGGCAGCCCGTGTCGAACTGCGCCGCGCGGGCGGGGATCGTCGGCCCCGGCAGCCCCACCTCGGCGATGCCGATGGGCGGCACCGGGTCGCCGTACACGGCGTCGTCGGCCACCCGGGCGTCGATCCGGCGGAGCGTCAGCCGGAACCGCCGGCCGGTCACCTCCCCGCCCAGGTCGAGGTCGACCGGGACGGTCGTGCCCGCCGGGGCGTCGCTCTCGACGTGGGGGAGGTCGACGGTGGCCACCCGCTCGCCGTCGACCTCGACCACGACGGTCCGGGGCAGCGAGTGCTCCTCGTCGGCCACCACCTCGATCGGCAGCGAGTCGAGGGTCACCGGCGACGGCAGCTCGATCTCCAGCCACTGGCCCTTGCCGCCGCCCAGCGTCTCCCAGGCGGTGGCGGGGTCGCCGTCGAACGCGTCGGCGGCGGTGGCGGTGACCAGGCCCTCGGGCGGGTCGCTGGCCGTCGCCCACGGCACGGTGCCGCCGTGGGGCTGGCCGACCAGCTCGCCCAGCACCGCGGGCGCCGCTCGGGCCGACAGCCGGGCCGTGCCGGCCAGCCCGAAGCTGCGGGGCCCCGGCAGCGTGAACGCCCGGACCAGCGCCGGCTCCTCGTCGGTCATCGTGGGATCGAGCGGGTCGAGGTGCTGCCGGGTGAGGCTGACCGCCAGGACGTGGTCCTGCGAGTCGGCACCGGCGGCGTCGAGCAGGTCGGTGGGGAGGCGGACGACGTCGCGCTCGGGGTCGACCTCGTTGGGCTCGGCCCCGATCTCGACCTCCGCGAACCCGACGGCGCTGTGGCCGGACCAGCTGCGGGCGTCGCCCGCCGAGTCGGCGACGATCTCGACCGACAGCGTGCGGAACGTGCGGGCCGGGAACGTGACGACCTGCCCGGCGCCCTCCCGCGACGCGGCCCCGAGGTCGGCCCGGACCGGGTCCTCGCCGTCGAAGCGCAGCTCCACCCGGGTGACGTGGCGGGTGGCGTCGCCGTCGGGTTGCCGCAGCCGCACCCGGTCGGTGGTGGTCGCGTGGTCGAGCTCGACCTCCAGGCGCTCGCCGCGGGCGTCGCTGTAGGCGGCGGTGCGCCACGCCGTCGCCGGGTCGCCGTCGACCGCCATGATCGGCCGGTCCTCCCGCACGTAGGTGATGTCGTTCCCGTAGGAGGTGGCGCCGGCCGACACACCGCCCCGCCGCTCGACCACGGTCATCGTGTCGGTGCCGGCGTCCGGGAAGACCGGCAGCCGGTTGTCGTTGAGGTCGGCGGCGAGCGGCGCCTCGTCGGCGGTCTCGGTGTGGCCCCGGTTGTGGCGGAGCGTGTTCCACCGCTCGCCCCGCTTCCGGTTGCTGTCGGTCACGAGCAGCACGGCCCCGTCGGCCAGCGCCTCCTCGACCGCCGCCTCGTCGAGCGTGGCGCTGAAGCGGACCAGCTCGGCGCCGTCGATGAGCCCGGCCTCGGCGGCGTCGACGAGCCCGGCGGCGTCCCCCGCCACCAGCAGCGGGTGGGCGGCGGGCTGGGCCGACACGATCGGCGCCACGTCCTCCACCGGCACGACGGCCAGGTCGGGTGGCGCGTCGCGCTGGGTCGACCGGCGCTTCTCCCGGGAGGTGAACGGCACCGGCTCGCCGAGCCCGTCGGCGCCGTCGACCAGCTCCCACAGGCGCCGGGGCTCGGGCAGGCTGTTGCGCTCGTACTGCCAGTCGCTCACCACCAGCAGGTCGCCGGCCCGCAGCAGCCGCGCGATCGGCGCCAGCGCCTCGGGGCGGGCCGTGTGCTCCTGGAGGCGCAGGTCGAAGGCGTTGAGCAGCGCGGCCGACGCCGGCGTCCCGTTGGGCACGGTCTCCCGCTGCACCGACGGGCGGTCGACCAGCCCGGGCAGGACCGGGTCGACGGTGTTGCCCCACCGGTAGGCGGCGAAGTCGGACCCGGGGATCACCAGGACCCGCGTGCCGTCGTCGGCGGCCTCGAGGTGGTCGGCGGCGGCCTCCCAGTACTCGGGGAGGCGCTCCTCGCGGCGCAGGTTCTGGGGCACGAACTGGCCGAGCCACAGCGGCGGCAGCGCCAGGACGGCGACCAGCACCGACCCCATGACCGCCGGCCGGGCCAGCCGCGGCCGGCGGCGCACCGCGGCGGTCACGAGCGCGCCCAGCAGGACCGCGGTGCTGAGCGCCACGAGCGGCACCGCCCGGGGGAGGCTGCGCATGGCCAGGCCGGCGTCGGTCGACTGGAACGCCTGCAGCAGCCGGCCGAACGGCGGGTTGGCGCCCCACGGGTGGGCCCCGACGGCGAGCGCCATCCCCACCAGCGCCAGGACCACGAAGTAGGCGCGGTGCCGCCACCGGGCCAGCGCCGCGCCCACCAGGCCGAGGATCGGCACCAGCCAGGTGATCGCCATCAGCGGCGCCACCTGCGTGTAGCCGTACCCGGGCTCGATCCAGGGGCCGAGCCGGTCGCGGCCGTAGAAGAACCAGTAGCCCAGGCCGCGCCACACCTCGTGGCTCACCGACGCCGACGCCACGGTCTCGGCGGTCTCGGTGTAGCGGATGATCTCGATGCCGTGGGTGCGCTGGACGTTGAGCCCGGCGATCCACCAGGCCGACACGGCCAGGGTCGGCACCGCGATGCGGAGCGCGGCGCCGAGGGCCTGCCGGGGCGTCGCCTCCCGCCCGCCCCACGCGGCGTGGACCAGCCACACCACCGGGGCCACGCCCACGAGCAGGAGGCCGGTGGCGTTGACGCTGCCGAAGGTGGCGACGGTGAGGGCGAACAGGGCCGGGTGGCGCCAGCCCCGGTGGCGCACGGTCTGGACGGTGAAGGCCACCATCCACGGCAGCCCGGCGAACGGGAGGAGCACGCCCGAGAGCCGGGCGATCAGCGTCAGGATCACCGGGCTCAGCGCGTAGGTGAACGCGGCGGCGGTGACGCCCGTGCCCGTCCAGCCGAGCACCCGGAGGAGGTAGGCCACACCGGCGCCGGCGGCGAAGATGATCGACCCCCACCAGAGCCGCTGCGCCACCCAGTCGGGGAGCCCGGCCGCCTCGGCCAGCCAGTAGAAGGGGCCCATCGGCCACAGGAACCCGATGCGCTGGTGGGGGACGCCGCCCATGCCGATGCTCGGGTCCCACATCGACAGCGCCCGGCCGAGGAGCTGGCCGGGGTCGAGGTAGAGGTAGGTCTTGGTGTCGGCGCTGACCCAGCCGGGCCGGGTCAGCAGCAGCGGCAGGTAGGCGACGGCGGCCAGGCCGGCGTGCAGTCGGGCGGTCGGCCCCATCCGGAGCGCCCGTGCGCTGATGCTCCTCATGGTTCCCCCAGTCGGCTCGTGGCGGCGACGCAGCGGGGGTGGAGGCCGCAGCCCCCACCCCCGCCGTCCGGTCTGGCCGGGACGATGGACCAGACCGAGATCGCTGGAACTCCTCGGTTCCTGGTTCCTGGTCCCTCGGTTCCTTCGGTTCCCTCGGTCCCTTCGGTTCCGAGGTCGCGAGATCGCGAGGTCAGGACGAGTGGATGGTCACGTTCAGGGTGTTGTCGGGACCGGCGGTGACACCGGAGATGATGAACTCCCAGAACCCGCAGCCCGTCAGGTTGGCGATCGCGTAGTTGCCGGTGAGGGCGACCTCGGCCGGCTGCGTCGACAGGTTGGCGGTGCCGCTGAGCTGGGCCGTGGTCGGCGTCGACGTCTTGCACGTCTGCGCCTGGTCGAGCAGCTCGAGCCCGAGCAGCTTCACCGAGGTCAGCCGCACGTCGAACGTGGCGGTCGCCGTGACGGCGCCGGTGCTCAGGTCGACGTTGCCGGAGATCGGCGCCGTGGGGTCGACCTGGAAGGTGACCTCGGTGGGCAGCAGGAAGAAGAAGTTGTAGGTGAACGTGGCCGGCGGCAGGTTCAGGTCACCGGTGAGCGCCCCGGTGTCGGTCTCGACCGACCCGGAGAACGTGCCGGCCGGGATGGCCACGTCCATGTTGATGCCCCCACCGATGTGGGTGGTCACCTGGGTGTGCCAGTTCTCGATCGGGAACGGCACGGCCGACGCGGGTTGCGCCAGGCCGATCCCGATGCTCAGTGCCGCGACGCACACCCCAGCGGCGGCGCGGCTGAAGAGTCTCCTCATGTCTCCCCCCAAGTCGTGAGTTCGGCGGATGCCGAGGCTCACAATAGACCCCTCCGACGACAAGAGCCAGGTTTATTGACCCCTCTGTCGATGAATACTGCTCAATAGTCAGAGATTACTACTGACGGTAAGTCGTGTGGGGCCGTGCTGCCGGGCCGGCGCTCGTGGTTCAGCAGCCGGGCGTCGACGGCACGCCGGCGAACCGGTCGGTCAGGAACGCGACGCCGTCGGTGGTCCCCGCCACCAGCCCGCCGAAGTGGTCGACCGGGTAGGCGGTGAAGGTCACGTCGGCGCCCAGCCCGCACCAGGCGTCCCGCAGTCCCGTGCCCAGCTCGTAGGGCACGAGCTGGTCGACGGCGCCGTGGTACAGGAACGCCGGCACGGCCGGGGCGATCGTGCCCACGCGCTGCTCGGCCAGCCGGGCCAGCCACTGCGGCGTGGCCAGCGGGTTCGTGGTGGTGAGCTCCTCGATGCGCCGGTTCGCCAGGATCGGCAGGCCGTCGAACAGGCAGTAGCCGGGGCCGGTGCGCACCGAGTCGAGCAGTGTCAGTGCCTCGGGGGTCAGGTACGACTCGAGGTCGAGCTCGGGGTACGCCGAGTTCAGGCCCAGCGCCGCGAACGCCAGGATCGTGAACCACGCGTTGCCCGGGCCGTTGAGGTGCTCGGCCATGACGGTGAGGTCCGACGGCACGCCGCCGGCCACCACGCCCCGGACGTCCAGTTCGGGGGCGTAGGCCGCCTCGACCTCGGCCGCCGCGGCCGCGGCCTGCCCGCCCTGGGAGTAGCCCCACAGGGCGACCGGGCTGTCGGGCTCCACCGACGACTCGGGCACCCGCTGCGCCGCCCGGACCATGTCGAGCACGGCGTGCGCCTCGGCGAGCCGGACCACGTAGGTGTGGTCGCCGGCGGTGCCGAGCTTCTCGTAGTCGGTCACCGCCACCGCCCAGCCCTGGGCCAGGAGCTCGAGGATCGTCCCCTTCTCGTAGTTGCTGCCCACGGGCAGGGTCTGGGACGGGGCGCAACGGTCGCCCTGGCCCTGGGTGCCGACGCCGAAGCCGATCACCGGCCGGCTGCCGGGCCCGGTCCAGGGCTCCTTCGGCTCGTAGAGCGTGCCGGTGACCACGTTCGGCTGGTTCGTGGCCGACGTCGACCGGTACATGATCGCCGTGCCCCGGTAGGTGTCGGTGCCGTCGAACAGCACCGGGTAGGTGCGGACGATGTCGCCCGGGGCGGCCGGCAGCGTGGCCGGGACGTCGTACCACTCGGGCTTCGGGATGCAGCCGGTGGCCACGGCTGCGATGCAGGCGACGGCCCCCAGCAGGACGCGCCGGCGCGTCGACAGATGCCTCGTCACGAGGAACCCCCTCAGGTCGGTGTGCCCTGACGTTGTAAGGCTTTACCGACCCAGGGGTCAATAAGTTCCGTCGTTGCTGACGGTTGAGCGGTGGGTCAGTCGTTCAGCTTGGCGGTGGCGTACTCGCAGGTGACCCGCCAGGCCACCTCCGGCTCGAGCTGGCCGGCCAGGCACAGCTCGACGTTGGCGAGCGCGAAGCCGAGGAGGCCGGAGCTCGCCGCCACCAGGTCGTCGGCCGGCAGCCCGGACGCCGCCATCAGCGCCGCCAGCTCGGATGCGATCTGCACGCGGGTGGCGATCGCCGAGGCCTCGACGGTCTCGTCGTGGGCCACCCACGGGTCGCGGAACAGCAGGCGGTAGGCCGACGGGTTCTCGTCGAAGAACGCGAACAGCGCGCCGAGCAGGTGCTCCATCCGCGTGCGGGGGGAGAAGGGCACCTTCGCCGCCGTGCGCAGGCGCTGCTGGAACTCGGCGAGCAGCTCCTGGACCACGCTGACGAACAGCTGCGGTCGGCCGTCCGGGAAGTAGTGGTAGAGCAGGCCCTTGGACACCTTGGCGGCGCTGGCGACCTCGGCGAGGCCGGACTGGGCGTAGCCGTTGGCCGCGAAGACGTCGCGGGCCGTGTTCACGATCTCGGCCCGGCGTGCCTCGGGGTTCTTGCGGATGCGCTTCGTGGCCCGCTGCCCGTTGTCCATTGCGCTGGCACTCACAGCGCGAGAGTAACGCATGTAATCGCTCGCTGCCAGTGGCCGACAATAGCTCGCCCATTGATCGGGGATCGATCAATAAAGGGGGTTGACATTGACTCCACCCGTTCCGATACTGACGCTTGCTGAGGGAATCGGGGGGACCAATGGCTGCTCGTCACGAACATGAGCAGGTCATCGACCTGGACGCTGGCACGCAGGCAGACGACGCACCCTTCTTGCTGGGGGGATCCATGGTGGGCGGCGCGGTCCCGACCGCTGCCGCGCCGCCCGCCATGGGATTCGCTCCGGCCCCCGATCGGCTCGAGACGCGGGGAAGCACCGCCCCGCGGCTCGCCGAGCGCAGGGACGGGCTGTTGCCGGAGGTCGCACCGGCACAGCTCGCCCCGCGCGCACTGCTCTCCCGAGGGTTCCGGGCCTCCACCCACGCGCGGCACACGGGGCACGTGGGGGAGGTCGAGGGGGCCGGCCCGACCACGGGCCGGCCGCACCTCTCGGGCACGGTTCCCGGGCGGACGTCCCGGCCGCAAGCGGTTCCCCCGCGGCCGGGCGTTCGGGAACCCGTCTGCCCCCGGCGCCGTGACCCCGAAGCGGTCCTGACGACCATCCGGCAGCTCGTCGCCGAGATCACCGGCGCCGGCGGTGCCGACCCGGCCGGTGGTGCCGTGGTCGTCGGGCGCGACACCCGCTTCGACGCCGACCTCGAGCTGGAGGGCGACGAGCTCGTCGCCCTCGGCCGGCGCCTCCGGGAGGCGTACGGGGCCGACGTCGACGTCCCGGGGTGGTTCGAGGAGCTCGACATCGACGACCTGGTGACGCTGACCGCCGGCGACGTCACCGACTTCGTCGTCTGGTGCCTCGCCTGACGGCGGCGCACCCCACAACCCGCACCCGCCGCACACGCCGCACGCCGCACTCGCCGCTCCGGTCGGACCGCCGACCCGGCCGGAACCGACCACAGCCACACCCACCGCGACCGCACCGACCGCACCGACGCCCTTGATCGCCTGATCGCACGGGCACGGCGGCCCCGGCCGTCACCCGCGCGCTTCCGTACGACCCGACTCCTGAGGGGAGGTCCTCGCTTGGGCCGTTTCCTGTTCGTCGTGCCGCCCGTGGCGGACCACGTGCTCCCCACCACCGCGGTGGGGCGGGAGCTGGCGGCACGGGGGCACCGGGTCGCCTGGGCCGGTCACCCCGACGCCGTGGCCGACGTCCTCCCCGCCGACGCCCTGCTCCTGCCGGTCGACCTGGCCGTCCCCCGGGCGATCCGCCGGGCGGTGGCCGTGCGGGCCACCCGGTCGCTGCGGGGGCCGTCGGCGTTGCGGTCCCGGTGGGAGGAGGTCCTGCTCCCGCTGGCCCGCAGCATGGTCCCCGGCGTGCGGACCGCCGTCGACGAGTTCGCCCCGGACGTCGTCGTCGCCGACCAGCAGGCGCTGGCCGGCGGGGCCGTCGCCCAGCTGCTCCGGGTGCCCTGGGCCACCACCACGACCACCGCCGCCGAGCAGGCGCACCCGCTCGGCACGATGCCGCTGGTCGCCCGGTGGATCCGGGGCCTGCTGCTCGACCTGATGATCGACGTGGGCGTGCCCGACGACGAGGCCGTCGCCGTCGACCCCCGCTTCTCGCCCCACCTGGTGCTGTCGTTCACCGCCGAGGCGCTGGCCGGGCGACGCCCCGCCGGCGCCCTCGACTGCGGGGCCGGGGCGGTGCGGGCCGGGCGGCACGAGCTCGTCGGGCCCTGCCTCGACGAGCACGCGGGGGAGACGCCCTTCGCGTGGACGTGGCTCGACGGGCGGCCGCTGGTGGTCGTCGCGACCCGCCGGCCGGGCGCGGGGATCGAGGCGGTGGCGGGCCGGGTGGCGGACCGCTTCCTCCGGCTGGCCGTCGAGGCGCTCGCCGGCATGGACGTGCAGGCGGTCGTGGTCGCCCCGGACGCCGCGGCGCTCCCCGACCTGCCGTCGAACGTGATCGTCACCCCCGAGGTGCCGTCGTCGGCGCTGCTGGCGCTGGCCGCCGCGGTCGTGACCCACGGCGACCACGCCACCGTCGGGCGGGGCCTCGGCCACGGGGTGCCGCTCGTGGTGGTGCCGCTGCACGACGACCAGCCCGTCGTCGCTCAGCAGGTGGTCGACGCCGGCGCCGGGGTGCGGGTCCGCCACGGCGGTCTCGACGTCGGACGGCTGCGCCGGGCGGTCGATTCCGCACTCTTCGACCCCGGATTGCGGGCAGGGGCCGCCAAGGTGCGCGACGCTCTTTCCCGTGCGGGAGGCCCCCGGCGGGCGGCGGATCGGATCGAGGAGTTGATGAGGACGACGACGTTCACCGCGTCGACGCCGATGGCCGCGGCCCGGGAGACGGTGTGATGGAGCTCTACGCCGAGCTGCCGCACCTCGACGAGCGCCTGATCACCGCGCCCCGCGCCGGGGTGTTCCACCCCTTCCTCAGCGACCTCCCCGTCACCGACCTGGGCCGGATCGAGGCCGGCGAGTCGATCGGGTTCCTGGAGCACTCCGGGGAGAAGAGCATGGTGGAGAGCCCGTTCGACGGCGTGTTCCGGGGCCTGCTGGTCCTGCCGGGCGAGCGGGTGCGACAGAACCAGCCGCTGGCCTGGATCACCCGGCTCGAAGCGTGATGCCCTTGCCGTCGGCGTGGAGGAGGGTGAGGCGGTCGGCCTCGATCTCGTAGTCGACCGGGCCGCCGAGCACGGCGACCACCTGGTCCTCGACGGCCATGGCCGGGCCCTCGCACCGCATGAGGGTGGTCGCGAAGTCGGAGATCGTGACCTGCCCGCGGTCGGGTGCGGCGCCGGGGTCGACGCTGTAGCTGCCGCCGCCACCGTTGCAGCCGGTGTCGTCGACCAGCACGCGGCCGGTGGCGGGGTCGAAGGTCACGGTGGCGGACCCGCCGGCGGGCAGGCTGCTGGCGACGTCGCCGTCGAGGAACCCGTCGAGCACCCACGTGGTGCCCTCGAG
>DATCLV010000646.1:0-14471 GCA_036563745.1 Acidimicrobiales bacterium
CAGCGCCGGGACCGCCACCCACTGGTCGGGTCGCACCAGCAGCGCCGCCAGCAGCGTCCGCTGCACCACACCCCCGAGGTCGATCCGCTCGCCCCCGCGGGTGGCGACCACCCCGCCCCACACCGTGAACCGCACCCTCGCCGACGTGTCCATGCGTCCCTCCCCGGACCGCTGCTCGGCGGCTGCTCCACCCGTCGCTACGAGCCCCACCCGGGGGGTCGTCGGGTCGACGGCGGACGAACGCTCCGTCTGTGCACGACCTGATCGTGACCAGGGCGCGCCATCAGGGCGCTTACACCGCGCGCCACACCGTTCCCGCTCGGGAACGCAGTGGAAGTCGGGTCATGGACCCCACCGGCGCCAGGGGCGCCCCGCCTCGGTTCCGCCATCGTGCTTCTCCGCCTGGGACGCCGTCCGCCATGGCGTCCTGCGGTGCAGCCTACGGGCTGATCCGCTCCGCGTCGACCGCGCGCGGCCACGGATCGTGCCGCGCGGGTCGCCGTCGCGGACGCGGCGCGGGCGACCGGCGGGCGGCGGCGACCCCGCACACAGCGCGATGACCACGGGTTCTCGTGGGGGGCGGCGGTGGGTGGGGGAGTAGGGTGGTTGCCTTCCAGAGAACGAATGTGGAGGTCTCGGGGTGCCGCAACTCCGGTCCCGTACGACGACGCACGGCAGGAACATGGCCGGCGCCCGCGCCCTCTGGCGGGCCACCGGCATGACCGAGGACGACTTCGGCAAGCCGATCGTGGCGATCGCCAACAGCTTCACCCAGTTCGTGCCGGGCCACGTCCACCTGCGCGACATGGGCCGTCTCGTGTCCGACGCGGTGGCCGAGGCCGGCGGCGTCGGGCGCGAGTTCAACACGATCGCCGTCGACGACGGCATCGCCATGGGCCACGGCGGGATGCTCTACTCGCTGCCCAGCCGGGAGCTGATCGCCGACAGCGTCGAGTACATGGTCGAGGCCCACTGCGCGGACGCCCTGGTCTGCATCAGCAACTGCGACAAGATCACCCCTGGGATGCTGATCGCCGCCATGCGGCTCAACATCCCCACGGTGTTCGTGAGCGGCGGCGCGATGGAGGCCGGCAAGGTCCAGGTGGTGGAGGGCAAGGCCGGGCACGGCAAGGGCCTGAACCTGGTGCACGCCATCACCGCGGCGGTCGACGAGAAGGTGTCCGACGCCGAGCTGAGCGACATCGAGCGCTCCGCCTGCCCCACGTGCGGGTCGTGCTCGGGCATGTTCACCGCCAACTCGATGAACTGCCTCACCGAGGCGATGGGCCTGTCGCTGCCGGGCAACGGCACGGCGCTGGCCACCTCGGCCGTCCGCCGCGACCTGTTCGTCGAGGCCGGCCGGCTGATCGTCGACCTGGCCCGGCGCTGGTACGAGAAGGGCGACGACCAGGTGCTGCCCCGGTCGATCGCCACCAAGGACGCCTTCGCCAACGCCATGACCGTCGACATCGCCATGGGCGGGTCGACCAACACGATCCTCCACCTGCTGGCCGCCGCCCAGGAGGCCGAGGTCGACTTCGACCTGGCCGACATCGACCGGCTCAGCCGCACCACGCCGTGCCTGTGCAAGGTGGCCCCGTCGTCCGACTACCACGTCGAGGACGTGCACCGGGCCGGCGGCATCCCGGCGATCATGGGCGAGCTCGACCGGGCCGGTCTGCTGCGCCGCGACGTCCACGCGGTGCACGCCCCGTCGCTGGAGGCGTGGCTGGACGAGTGGGACATCCGGGGCAAGCAGGTCACCCCGCAGGCCGACCGCCTGTTCCACGCCGCGCCCGGCGGCGTGCGGACCGTCGAGCCGTTCTCGTCGGAGGTCGTGTGGGAGTCGCTCGACCTCGACGACGTGTCCGGGTGCATCCGGTCGGTGCCCAACGCCATCACCGCCGACGGCGGCCTGGCGGTGCTCACCGGCAACCTGTCCGAGGACGGCTGCGTCGTGAAGACCGCCGGCGTGCGGGAGGACCAGCTGTCGTTCCGGGGCCCGGCGCTGGTGACCGAGAGCCAGGAGGAGGCGGTCGACGCCATCCTGGCCGACCGGCTGCAGCCGGGGCACGTGCTGGTGGTCCGCTACGAGGGGCCGAAGGGCGGGCCCGGGATGCAGGAGATGCTGTACCCGACCAGCTACATCATCGGGAAGGGCCTGGGCCCACAGTGCGCGCTGATCACCGACGGCCGGTTCAGCGGCGGCACGAGCGGCCTCGCCATCGGCCACGTGTCGCCCGAGGCCGCGGCCGGCGGGACGATCGGCCTGGTCGAGGACGGCGACATCATCTCGATCGACATCCCCACCCGGTCGATCACGCTCGAGGTCTCGGACGAGGAGCTGGCCCGCCGCCGCGCCGCCCGCGACGCCGAGGGGTGGGCGCCGAGGAACCGGCAGCGCCCGGTGTCGGCGGCGCTGAAGGCCTACGCGATGCTGGCCCAGTCGGCCGACAAGGGTGCGGCCCGGTCGCTCAAGGGCGACCCGAAGCCGGCGCCGGCCCCCGCGCCGGCCGAGCCGGAGCCGACCGCCACGGCGGTCACCCTCACGACCAAGAAGTAGGGGAGCGGGGCTCGCCCCCGTCACGCCGACCAGGCTCGGCCGGTGGCCCTCAGCGGCCGCCGGCCTCCAGGCGCGCCAGCCGCTCGCTGCCCCAGTCGCCGAGGGGGCCGAGCGCCTCGTTCAGGGTCCGGCCGTGCGCGGTCAGCGAGTACTCCACCTTGGGCGGCACCTGCTTGTACACCTCCCGGTGGACGAGGTCGTCGTCCTCCATCTCCCGCAGGTGCTGGGTGAGCATCTTCTCGCTGACCCCCGGCAGCGCGCGCCGCAGTTCCCCGAAGCGCCGGGTGCCGTGCTCGTGCAGCTCCCACAGGATCAGCGCCTTCCACTTGCCCGACACGACGTCCATCGCCGCGTCGAGGCCGCAGATGTAGGGCCCGCACCGGGCGTCCGTCCCCATCGCCGCTCCTCTCGTCACCGGGCGTCACCGCTGGTCGTCGCCAATGCTTACCAAAAGGTGGGTAGCGAACGAAATAGTGGGTACTTGCCAGACCGGCGGTGCCTCCGGATCATGAGCCGCGTGCACAGCGACGACGACACGACGACCCCGCCGCCCGTGACCGTGATCGGCCTCGGCCCCATGGGCCGGGCCATGGCCACGATCCTGCTGGGCGCCGGCCACCCGACGACCGTGTGGAACCGCACCCCGAGCCGGGCCGACGAGCTGGTGGCCGCCGGCGCCCGCCGGGCCGCCTCGCCCGCCGAGGCCGTGGCCGCCGCCGAGGTGACGATCCTGAGCCTCACCGACTACCCGGCCATGTACGACGTCCTCGGCGGCGCCACCGACGTGCTGGCCGGGAGGACCCTGGTGAACCTCAGCTCCGACACCCCCGACGCCACCCGCGCCGCCGCGGCCTGGGCGGCGGAGCACGACGCCCGGTTCCTGGCCGGCGGGGTGATGGTGCCGGCCCCGATGCTCGGCACCGAGGCGGCCTACGTGTACTACAGCGGCCCGCCGGCGGTGTTCGACGCGCACGCCGCGACGCTGGCGCGCCTCGGCGAGCCGCGGTTCGTCGGCGAGGACCCCGGCCTCGCCCAGCTCTGGTACCAGGCGCAGCTCACGGTGTTCCTCACCGCGCTGTCCGGGCTGCTGCAGGCCGCCGCGATGGCGGGCGCGGGCGGGGTGTCGATCGGGGACCTCGTGCCCGCGGCGCTCGACACGCTGACCGCCATCCCGGCGATGCTGGACGGCGGCAAGGAGCTGGTCGACCAGCTGGAGCGGGGCGTCCACCCGGGCGACCTGAGCACGGTCCGGATGATGGGCGCGACCGCCGACCACATCGTCCGCACCAGCGTGGCCCAGGGCCTCGACACGGTGCTGCCCGAGGCGGTCCGGTCGCAGTACGAGCGGGCGGTCGCCGCCGGCCACGCGGCCGACGACTGGACCGCCCTCTACGAGGTGATCCGCCCCCGGGGTCAGCGGGCGGCGTAGGGGCGGCGCCGCCGCCAGGCGCTGGCGACCGCCGGGGGCACCCACCCGTCGTCGCTCGGGTTCACGTTGGTGCCGGGCGGCACGATCTCGTCGATGGCGTCGAGGGTGGCGTCGTCGAGCTTGACCTCGGCGGCGCCCAGCAGCCCCTCGAGCTGCTCCATCGTGCGGGGCCCGATGATCGGGGCCGTGACCGCCGGGTGGGCGAGCGTGAACCCGAGCGCCAGGTGGGGGAGCGACACACCGGCCTCCCGGGCGACCGCCTCCAGGCGGGGGATGAGCTCCAGCTTGCGCTTCACCCCGGGCCGCTCCGGGTCGAAGCGGTCGGGGACGCGGGCGGCCCGCCCGGTGGCCGGCGGCGGCTCGCCCGGCCGGTAGCGGCCGGTGAGGAACCCGCCGTTGAGCGGGCTCCACGGGATGACCGCCATGCCGTAGCGCTCGCAGGTCGGCAGGACCGACCGCTCGATGCCGCGCACGAAGATCGAGTACGGCGGCTGCTCGACCCGGAACCGGTGGTGGCCCCGGCGCTCGGCGGCCCACTGGGCCTCGACGATCGCCTCGGCGGGGAACGTCGACGACCCGAGGTACCGCACCTTCCCCGACCGCACGAGGTCGGACAGGGCCGCCAGCGTGTCGTCGATGTCGGTGTCGGGCTCGGGCCGGTGCACCTGGTAGATGTCGATGTAGTCGGTGCCGAGTCGCTGGAGGCTCTCCTCGACGGCCCGGACGATCCAGCGCCGCGAGTTGCCGCGGCGGTTGGGGTCGTCGCCCATGGGGCCGTGGAACTTGGTGGCGAGGACGATGTCGTCGCGCCGGCCGGCGATGGCCTTGCCGACGATCTGCTCGGACACGCCGGCCGAGTAGACGTCGGCGGTGTCGATGAAGTTGATCCCGGCGTCGAGGGCCCGGTGGATGATCCGGACGCAGTCGTCCTCGTCCTGGTTCCCGAAGGGGCCGAACATCATCGCCCCCAGGCAGAGCGGGCTGACCTTCACACCGGTGGTGCCGAGCGAGCGGTAGCGCATGCCCCGATCCTGCCACGCGCACCCCGCCAAGTCCTGACCCCGGGTCAAGCGCCGGGGTCAGGAACAGGAGGCAGGGTGCAGGAGCCGGCGTCAGGCGACGACCGGCGTCAGGCGACGACCCGCGTCAGACCGGGTCGAGGACGACGACCGGGATCTGGCGGTCGGTCTTCGTCTGGTACTCCTCGTAGGGCGGGTAGGCCTCGACGGCCCGGGCCCACCACTCGGCCCGCTCCTCGCCCTCGACGGTGCGGGCGACGTAGTCGCGCACCTCGGGGCCGTCCTGCAGGGTGACGTGGGGGTCGGCCACGAGGTTCAGGTACCAGTCGGGGTGCTTGGGGTCGCCGCCCTTCGACGCCACGACGGCGTAGCGGTCGCCGTGCTGCACCTTCATGACCGGGCCCTTGCGGATCGCGCCGGTCTTCCGGCCCCGGGTCCACAGCACGACCACGGGCATCCCGTTGAGGTCGAGGCCCTCCGTGCCGCCGCTGCCCTCGATGCGGGCGACGTGGTCGTTTGCCCACTGCCAGGTCCCGGGCTTGTGCTCACCTTCCAATGGCATCGCGTCACCCTACGGTCGTGCCCGGTGGATCCGAACCGAGGCCCAGCGCCGCGGGCGGGGCTCCCGGGGCAGGCCGAGGATCATCTCGCCGATGATGTTGCGCTGGATCTCGCTGGTGCCGCCGGCGATCCGCATGCCGGGGGCGTACAGGAACCGGTCGGTGGCCGGCCCGGACAGCAGGGCGTCGGTGCCCCGCAGGGTGGCGAGCAGCAGCTCGATGTCCATCTCCAGCTCGGTGCGCAGCAGCTTGGCGGCCGACGCCGACGCCGGGCTGCCCGCCCCCGCCCCGGCCCGCAGGAGCATCGCCCGGAGCGCGAAGCCCCGGGCGTAGAGGCGCAGCCCCGCCTGGCGGTGGGCGGCCGCGACCGCGTCCTTCGCCCCCTCGGCCCCGGCGATCCGCGCCAGCAGCCCGGCCAGCCGCCGCTCCAGGCCCACCAGCCCGGCGGCCCCGCTGCCCCGCTCGTCCTGGAGGACGCCCATCCCCACCGCCCAGCCCTGGTGCTCGGGCCCGAGGAGGTGGTCGGCCGGGACCTCGACGTCGTCGAGGAACACCTCGGCGAACTCGCGGTCGCCGGTCATCTGCCGGATGGGCCGGACGGTCACGCCCGGGGACGCCATGTCCAGCAGGAAGAACGAGATCCCCCGGTGGCCGCGGTGCTCCGGGCCGGTGCCGGTGCGGGCCAGCAGGATCCCCATCTCGGCGTGCTCGGCGTTGGACGACCACACCTTCTGGCCCCGGACGACGTAGCGGTCGCCGTCGCGGACCGCCGTCGTCTGCAGGCCGGCCAGGTCGGACCCGGCGCCCGGCTCGGAGAACAGCTGGCACCACAGGATCTCGCCGGTGAGCGTGGGGCGCAGGTAGCGGGCCTTCTGCTCGTCGGTGCCGGAGCGCAGGATCGCCTCCCCGGCCAGCACCAGGCCCTGGAGGTTGAGCTGGGCCGCCACCTCGGCCCGGGCGCACTCCTCCAGCCAGGCCGCGTTGTGCTCGCGGGTCAGGCCCCGGCCGCCGTGCTCGGCGGGCCAGTGGATGCCGGCGAACCCGTTGTCGAACATCCGGCGCTGCCACGCCCGGGCCCGGTCGTGGAGGGCCGGGGGCAGGATCGCCCCGAAGGCCGGGCACGCCGTCCCGTCGGCCTTCGACCGCTCGAGGAAGGCGACCGCGGCCGCCCGGAAGTCGTCGAGGTGTTCCATCCCCTGCTCCCGCCGTACGTGGCCCGCTCGCGTGCCGCCCGTCGTCCGCCGTCCGCGCCCCGCGCCCGCCACCGGGATCCGTCGCCGGCTACGCCCGGGCCCGGGCCAGGTCGTGGGGTCCCGAGGCCGGGTAGGCGTGGGCGTCCCGCAGGGCCAGGGACCACGGGTCGAGGATCGCCAGGAGCTCGTCGAGGTCGTCGCCCAGCGCCTCGATGAACGGGCGGCAGGCGCGGTCGGTGGCCTGCTCGACCGCCTCGCGCTCGGCCCGGCCGGCCGGGGTGAGGGCGCCATCGTCGACCAGGCCCCGGGCCGCCAGGCGGGCCTCGGCGGCGTCGAGGTCGGCCTCCGACCAGGCCCGCGTGCGGATGTAGGTCCGCATCGGCAGCCCCCAGTACAGCTCGGTGAGCAGGCCGATCTCGGTGGCGTCGAAGCCGGCGGTGGTCCAGGCGGCGGTGTGGCTGTCGCCGCGGTACTCCCGCAGCATGTCGGCGCAGCGCCAGGCGTCGGCCAGCGGCTCGCCCGGCAGGCCGAGCGACGCCAGCCCGGCGTACAGCGGCCGGCCCTCGGGGCGCAGCGGCTCGACCGCCCGCCGGAGGAGCGCCAGCACCCGGTCGAGGCCCTCCGGCGCCGGCCCGAGCACCCGGGCGAGCTGCTCGACGGCGCCGGCGGTGCGCTCGGCGCAGATGGTGGCGGCGTCGGTGAGGCTCCAGCCGTACTGCACCGCGGGGATCACGACCGCCGGGTTGAACACGGCGAACGCGGCGGCCACCACGTGCCCGGGCACCTGGCCCATCACCGAGCCCCGGCTGGTGAAGTAGGCGGGCCCGTCGGGGGCGGCGACGCCCTCGCCGAACGACCCCCGGCTGGGCTGGAACCCCAGGCGGGCGTAGCGCTCGTGGCACTCGGGCGAGAAGTACACCTGCCCGGCGAAGGGTTCGAGCGCCGCGGCCAGGGCGCGGGCGCGGTTGGAGAGGGAGGCGTCGTCGATCACGGTCGGGTCTCCTCGGGCCGCGGGATGAGCTCGTACTCGTCGGGATCGGGCCGCCGCGTCCGCTGCCAGTAGGCGAGCAGCGTGAACGGCCAGTTCTGGGACACCCGGCCGGTGTCGTTCTTGTACCAGCTGCTGACGTCGGAGGCGCCCCACGCCATCCGGCGGTTCTCGGCGTCGACCTCCTCGTTGTACCGGTCGTGGACCTCGGGCCGGACGTCGAGCGCCGCGCTCCCGGTGGCCAGCACCAGGCGCAGGCACTCGAGGATGTACCGCACCCCGCACTCCGAGAAGTACACGATGCTGCCGTTGATCACGATGTTCGTGTTGGGCCCGTACAGGCAGAAGAGGTTGGGGAACCCCGGCACGGTGATGCCCAGGTAGGCGCGGGGCTCGCCGGCCCAGTGCTCGTGGAGGTCGATGCCGCCGCGGCCGGTGACGGTCATCGGGGTCAGGAACCTCGACGCCTGGAACCCGGTGCCGTGGACGATGACGTCGACCTCGTGGAGGGTCCCGTCCTCGGTCACGACGCCGGTGGGGGTGATCTCCCGGATCGGCGTGGTGACGAGGTGGACGTTGTCGCGCTTGAGCGCCCCCGCCCACACGCCGTTGTCGCGCAGCAGCCGCTTCGCGCCCGGCGGGTACGTCGGCACGACGTGGGGGAGGAGGTCGGGCCGGTCGGCGAACTGCTCGTTCAGGTAGAGCGTGAGCATCTGGCGGAGCATCTCGTTCATGGGCCCGACCGAGCCGCCGTCGCCCTGCCAGTTCGGGTCGACCCGCACGCCGTCGAGGACGCCGTCGCCCATCTGCCAGAAGATGCAGAAGCGGTTCCACTCGCTGTAGGAGGGCACGTGGTCGTAGAGCCACTGGAGCCCGGCGGCCACGGGGGCGTGGTAGTCGGGCGTGGGGCCCAGCCACGGCGGGGTCCGCTGGAACACGGTGAGCTCGCCGACGATCGGGGCGATCTCGGGGATGACCTGGACGGCGCTGGCCCCGGTGCCGATGACCGCCACCCGCTTGCCGCGCAGGTCGACGGTCGGGTCCCAGCGGGCGGTGTGGAAGGCGGGGCCGGCGAAGCCGTCGCGGCCGGGGATGTCGGGCAGCAGCGGCCGGTTCAGCTGGCCGACGGCGCTGACGACGGCGTCGGCGGTGAGGGTCTCGCCGGTGTCGAGCTCGACGGTCCAGCGGCGCTCGGTGTCGGACCACCGGGCGGCCACCACCTCGACGCCGAACCGCACGTGGCGGCGGAGGTCGAAGGCGTCGGCGCAGGCGTCGAAGTACTCGCGCAGCACCTCCTGGGTGGAGAAGTGGGCGGGCCAGTCGTGGCGCTGGGCGAACGAGTAGCTGTAGTTGTGGTTGGGGTTGTCGACCCGGCAGCCGGGATAGGCGTTCTCGTACCAGGTGCCGCCGACGTCGTCGTTCTTCTCCAGCACCACGAACGGGACCCCGGCCTGCTGGAGCCGGTGGGCGGCGAGCAGGCCCGACATGCCGGCGCCGATCACCGCCACCCGGAAGCCGCCGTCGCCTCGGGCCGCCACGTCGGGGGCGACCTCATCGAGCCGCCAGCCGGGCGCCCGGCGGTCCTCGCCCCGGTGGGCCAGCTCCTCCTCCAGCAGCGGCAGGTACTCGGCCATGCCGCTCCCGCCCACGGCGTGCTCCATGATGCGGAGCACGTCGTCGTCGCCCGGCGGGTCGGCGACCCGGCAGCCGCCGTCGCGGAAGGCGATCAGCGCCTCGAGGGCGAGCCGGCGGATCTCGGCCTGCTGCTCGTCGGTGAGCCCGCCCTGGGGCATGGAGAAGAGCAGGGGGTCGGGTCGCAGGTGGTCGCGCAGGAGCGACAGGTCGCCCGTGGCGTAGGCCAGGGCCGGCAGCAGCGGTGGGATCCGGGCGTCCTCGAGGATGCGGCGGAGCTCGTCGTCGCTCTCGACGATCGGCACGACCGGCCGCACGAACGGGCTGGCTGACACGTCGCTCACGACCATCGATCCCCCTTTCGATTGACAGCTGACAATTTACGACGGCGGGGCGGCGACGGCCGATTCGGGGATCCCGAACAGCTCGCGGGCGTTGCCGCCCAGGAACCGCCGGCGGTCGGCCTCGTCGGGGAAGCCGGCGGCCAGCTCCTCCAGGTCGTGGACGTACCCGGGCGTGTGGTCGGCGTGCGGGAAGTCGGACGCCCACAGGAACCGGGGCCCGAACCGCTCGGCCAGGTGCGGGATCGTCCGCTCGTCCGGGTCGCACGACACCCACACCCGCTCCCGGACGTAGTCGCTGGGCTTGTGCTCCAGCGGCACCCGGGTGCCGATCCACGTGTGGGCGTAGACGGCGTCGATCCGGTCGAGCCAGTAGCCCAGCCATCCGCCGCCCGACTCCAGGACCAGCACCTTCAGCCCCGGGAACGTGTCGAACACCCCGTAGTCGAAGAGGGTCGTGAACTGGTGGCGCACCCCGTCGGACGCCGTCACCGACGCCAGCAGCCGCAGCTTCCGCACGTTGTCCCAGCCGCCCATGCGGGTCCCCTTCGTCCACTGCGGCTCGAAGGTGGGGTGGATGGCGAACGGCACGCCCAGGTCCTGCGCGGCGGCGAACACCGGGTCGTGGTCGGGGTGGCCGAGCGGCCGGCCGTCGTGGGTGAACGGGCACACGTAGGCGCCGCGGGCGCCCTCGCCGACGGCCCGCTCCAGCTCCCGGGCGGCGGCCGCCGGGTCGGTGAGCGACAGGTGGGCGGTCGGCACCAGCCGGTCGTGGCCGGCGCAGAACTCGCAGATCCACCGGTTGTAGGCCCGCGTGTAGGCCTGGCTCAGCTCGGGGTCGGTCAGTTCGGCCTCCCACAGCAGGCCGATCGTCGTGTACAGGACGGCGGCGTCGACGCCCTCGGCGTCGAGCAGCCGGAGGCGCTCGTGGGGGTCCATCGAACCGTACGGCGCCTCGGTGAGGTAGGTGCGGTCGGGGTCGAGGGTGACCGACCGCAGGTCCGGGTCGCCCATGGCGCCCAGCGCGGAGACCGAGCCGCGGCGGCTCATCACCGACGGCTTCCCGCCGATCTCCAGGGCCTCCAGGCCGTCGTCGCCGACGACGACCCGCAGCGCCCGGTCGCGGTACCTGGGCTCGAGGTAGGTCTCCCACAGGTCGGGTGGCTCGAGGACGTGGCCGTCGGCGTCGACCGCGCCCGGGTAGCGGAGGCGGTGGGTGACGTGGAGGGGCTTGCTGCTCGGGATCGTCAGCGGGGTCGCGGTCATCGTCGCCTCACCGTCCTCGGAACCGGGGCGTCCGCTTCTCCAGGAAGGCGGCGACGCCCTCGCGGTGGTCGTCGGTGCGGAACAGCTCGGCCAGCGTGCGGCCCACCCACTCGCCCAGCCCGTGCCAGTCGGGGTCGAGCGCCAGGCGCAGGCCCAGCTTGATCCGCTGGACGGCCAGCGGCGGGTTGCCGGCGATCTCGTCGGCCAGGTCGAGCGCGGTGGGCAGCAGGTCGGCGTGAGGCACGATCCGCGACACGAGCCCGAAGGCGCCGGCCTTCTCGGCGTCGATGATCCGGCCGGTGAACAGCAGCTCGGCCGCCCGCTCCCGACCCACGAGCCCGGCGAGGCGGCCGATGCCGGCGACGTCGGTGCACAGCCCCCGCCGCACGAACAGCTCGCCGAACCGGGCCCGCTCGGAGGCGATGCGGATGTCGGCCAGCAGCGCCAGCTCCATGCCCCAGCCGACGGCCGGGCCGTTGACCGCGGCGATCACGGGGACGTCGGTGTGGAGCAGCGCGTCGGCCAGCGGGGTCAGGCGGGGTGCGGCCGACAGGTCGCTCGCCACGCGGTCGCCGGCCTGCGCCATGATCTGCCGTACGTCGTCGCCGGAGCAGAACGCCGGGTCGGCGCCGGTGATCACCAGGCAGCGGGCCTTGGTCTCCCGGACCGCCGCCTCCAGCTCGGCGTAGGTGGTGAACGTCAGCGCGTTGCGGGCCTCAGGACGCTGGATGGTGACCAGCTCGACCTCGCCGAGGACCTCCCGGCTGATCTCCGTGGTCATGGCGGTGCTCATTCGGACGCCACCGTGGTCAGCCGCTCGCGCAGCTCCCGCTTGAGCACCTTGCCCGCCGCGTTGCGGGGCAGGGTCTCGCCGGTCAGGTGGACGACGGCGGGGACCTTGAACGCCGCCAGCCGCTCGGCGACGTGCGCCCGGAGGGCCGCGGCGTCGGCGGTGGCGCCGTCGCGGAGGCGGACCACCGCGTGGACGTCCTCGCCCAGCCGCTCGTGGGGGACGCCGATGATCGCGGCCTCGGTCACGTCCGGGTGCTCGTACAGCGCCGCCTCGACCTCGGCGGCGTACACGTTCTCGCCGCCCCGGATCACCACGTCCTTCAGGCGGTCGGCCACGTGCAGGAAGCCGTCCTCGTCGAGGCGGCCGGCGTCGCCGGTGTGGAACCAGCCGTCGGTGATGGCGGCGGCCGTGGCCTCGGGGTCGTCGAGGTAGCCCCGGATCACCGTGGGGCCCTTGATCCAGATCTCGCCCACCTCGCCCGGCGGCAGCGGGTTCCCGAGCGGGTCGGCGATCCGGACCTCCATCACCGGCGAGATCGGGCGGCCCACGCTGTCGGGGCGGGCCAGGTAGTCGGCGCCGCCGTTGACGATCGCCGCCCCGGAGGTCTCGGTGAGCCCGTAGCCGTTGCCGGGCGCGGCCTTCGACGCCAGCTGCTCGTCGATGCGGTGCACCAGCGCCGGCGGCACCAGCGTGGCGCCGGAGGCGACGCCGGTGAGGGTGGCGAGGGCGCCGGGCCGGTCCTGGCGGCGGGCCTCGTCGAACAGCTCGAACAGGGTGGTGGGCACCCCGCCGAGGGCGGTGATGCCCTCCCGCTCGACGAGGTCGAGCGCCGTTCGGGCGTCCCACCGGTACATCAGCACGACCTTGCCGCCGGCCGCCGTGTAGGGGAGCAGGAACGAGTGGAACCCGCCCACGTGGAAGAGCGGGAACGTGAGGAGGGTGGCGGTGGGCGGCGGGGCCGGGGCCTGGTCACCGTCGCCCGTGGCGTCGCCGTTGCCGTCGCCGGCGGTGCTCGCGGCCGCGGCGCCCTGCGTCGCGCTGTACAGGGCGTTCATCAGGTGCGCCGTCACGTTCCGGTGCGTCCCCACCGCGCCCTTGGGGCGGCCGGTGGTGCCGGAGGTGTACATGATCGTGGCGTCGTCGTCGGGGCCCAGCTCGACCGGCGGGAGCCCGGTGCCGTCGCCACCGTCGTCGGCCACCACGTCGGCCCAGGGGATGGTGCCGGCGGGCACGGCGGCGTCGCCGGTGCGGACGCCGACGACCGTGGCGACCGGGGTCCCGGCCAGGTGGGGTGCGAGGCGCTCCAGCCGCTCGCGGTCGGCCACCAGGACCTTCACGGAGGCGTGGCCGAGGGCGTAGGCCAGCTCGGGGCCGGTCCACCAGGCGTTGAGCGGCACCACGACCGCACCGACCGACGTGGCCGCCCACAGGGTGATCGCCCACTCCGGGTAGTTCCGCATGGCGATCGCCACCCGGTCGCCCTTGGCGACGCCGAGCTCGCCGGCCAGCCGCCGCGCCAGGCGGGCCACGGCGACGTGGGCCTCGGCGAAGGTCCAGCGGTCCTCCTCGTAGACCAGGTAGGGCGCGTCGCCGTGCGCCGCGCTGAGCTCCCATACCGCTCGTAGCGAGGGTGGGGTGTTGGTGAACACCTTCGTCGTGGTCCCCCCGCTCGTGGCCTCACCGACCTCGAACATGCCCGACATGGTGAAAAACTTAGCGAACGCTCAGGGCCGCCGCCCGTACCGTCGGGTAACTTCAACGTCCATGAGGGAGCGTCCGTCTGCAGCGAGCGACAGCGAGCGACGTCCGGCGACGAGCGACCGTGGCCCGAGCGGCCCGGCGCGGTAGCGCCAGGAGCGGGAGGAACATGGCGACACGACCCGGTCGGGTGAGCCTCATGCGCACCGCCGTCGCCCTCATGGGCGAGCACGGCTACGAGGGCACCTCCACCCGCGACATCGCCAACGCCGCCGGCGTCAGCGTCGCCGCGCTCTACTACCACTTCCCCAGCAAGCTCGACCTGCTGCGGGAGTTCCTCCACGAGGCCCACGACGTGGTGCTGGGCCGGGTCGAGCGGGAGATCGCGGCCGCCGGCCCCACCGCCCGCGACAAGCTCGACGCCGCTGTCGCGACGCTCGTCTGGTCGAACATCCACGACAACTGGGCCCGGCAGGCGGCGCTGGTGGCGTGGCGGGAGCACGGCCGGCTGGCGCTGCCCGACCAGAAGCTGATCGCCAAGAAGCGGCAGCAGCTGGTCGACATGATCCAGGGCGTGCTGGAGGAGGGCGTCGCCGCCGGCGAGTTCTCCACCACCGAGCCCCGCGAGGTCGCCCGGGCGGTCCTGACCCTGTGCATCTCGGTCGCCGCCCCGTTCCCCGAGCCCCAGCCGGCGCTGGCCAAGGTGTTCGACCTCCACCAGCGCCTCGCCGCCGCCCTGGCCGACACCCCGTCGCCGTCGTAACCCCGGCTCGCCGCGTCGGGGGCAGGTTCGGCGGGGTGGGTGGGGGTCAGGCGGGGTGCTGGAGGTAGCGGGGGTTGGCGACCGCCAGCTTGGCGGCGACCCCCGCGGCCAGCAGCCCGTGGAGCTCGTCCTCCCGCCCGTCGAACCGCCCGGCGGCGATCGCCGCGGCCAGCTCGGCCTCGGACCCGACCCCCGCGGCCCGCAGCTCCACCGCCCGCCGCTCGGC
>DATCLV010000647.1:0-3507 GCA_036563745.1 Acidimicrobiales bacterium
CAGACGGCGCCGGACGCCGGAAGCTGGTGGCCCACATCTCGGTCCACCGCATCACGCCCGTCGTTCGCGCGGGCGGGTGTGGCAGCCAGGGCCCGACCAGGGGAGCAGGGTGTGGCTACTGTCGGCGCGGTGGGCGAGGCGGACGTAGCGGGGCCAGGCGGAGGTCCGGACGACGGGCCTCGAGGCATCGAGGCAACGGGCCCAGGCGACGCGGCAGGCAGCGCCGGCGGCGACGGCGGGGATGGCGGCAACCAGGACCGCGACGAGCACATCGAGCGGGACCAACACGGCGAGCGGGACGACAGCGACGAGGACGCTGGGCGGGGCGAGGTCGCCGGGCGGGACCGGCGAGGCGAGGACGTCGGGCAGGGGGAGCGGGGCGAGCACGAGGATCGCAGCATGCGGGGCGAGCGGAGTGAACTGGGTGAACTGGGCGAACCGGGCGGGCGTGGGGGCGGCGGCGAGCGGCCGCTGGACGAGCTGCTCTTGGACGCGGCGCGGCGGCGGGTGGTCGTCGATCTCGGTGGGCGGGAGTTGCCGGCCGATGTCGTGCGGGCGCTCTGCACCGAGCGGGCGGGCGAGGTCGACCGGTTCGGGATCCGGGTCCGCAACGCCCGGGTCACCGGCACGCTCGACCTGCGCGCCGCCGACGTCCCCTTCGCCCTCGACTTCGCCGCCTGCGACTTCGCCGAGGCCCCGAACGTCGAGGGCGCCGCGCTGCACTCGCTGGCCCTCCGGGACGGCAGCCGCCTGCCGGGGCTGCTGGGCAACGGCGTGCACATCCGCCGCGACCTCGACCTGAGCGGCGCCGACGTCTGGGGCGCCTTCTCGACCGCCGCCAGCACGTCACGGACCGCCGCCATCTGGCTCACCGAGGCCGAGATCGGCGGCCGGCTCCTGTGCATCGGCACCCGGGTCGTGGGCCCGGCCGACCGCTGCATCCAGGCGGACCGCACCCGGTTCGGCGGCAACATCCGGCTCCTGCAGGGGTTCGTGACCGACGGCGAGCTCCGCTTCCTCGCCGTGCACCTCGACGGCTCGTTCGACCTGTCCGGCGCCCGCCTCCTCCCGAAGAGCGGCCGCGCCATCGACATGGCCGAGTCCTACGTGGGCGGCAGCATCTTCCTCATCGACGACCCCGACTCGGAGTCCGGCCACGGTCCCGAGATCCGCGGCCGGGTCGAGCTCGGGCACACGACGGTCTCGGGCCGGCTCTTCGCCCGCAACGCGACGCTGACGGCCCCACCCGTCGGCGCCGGCACCCACCGCTACTTCGACCGGGCGAGCGAGACCATGCTCCGGCCGGCCGTCGACGCACCCCGCCTGTCGGTGGTGGGCGACATCGAGCTGGTCGCCTCCCGCATCGAGGGCGGCCTCGACCTGACCGCCGCCGATGTCAAGGGCACGGTCATCCTCGACGGCCTCGTCGCCCACAACCCCGGCGACCGGGCGATCGACCTGACGAACGCCGGCGTCGGCGGCGACCTCACCGCGGTGGGGCTGCGGGCCCAGGGGTCGGTCCACCTCTCCGGCGCCCACATCGGGGGCTCGATGCGCATGGCACGGGCCTACCTGTCGCACCCGGTCCCCGCCGCGGAGCCGGCGAGCGGGCCCGTCGTGACCCTGGCCGGGGACGGCGCCGACATCGCCCGGGACGTGGACCTGCGCCGGCTCGTCAACCGGGGCGGCGCCGTCTCGTTCTACGGCGCCCGTCTCGGCGCCGCGCTCCACCTCGAGGACGCCCGGCTGCTCAACGGCCCCGGCTACGCGGCCACCTTCCAGCAGGCCACGATCAACGGCTCGGTCCACATCGGCGACGGGTTCCGCGCCCGGGGCCTGGTGTCGTTCAACCGGGCCACGATCGACGGCCGGCTCGACGCCACCGGGGGCACGTTCGTCTGGCCGGGGACGCCGCCCCACCGTCCCGACCGCCGCCGCAACCGCTACGACGCCGCCTTCTGGGCGATCGGCGCCACCGTCCGGGGCGGGATGACGCTGGGCTGGCGGCGGGTCGTCGGCGGTGTCGACCTCAGCGACGCCACGACCACCTACCTGGCCGACGACCCGACCAACTGGGGCGACGCCCTCCGCATCACCGGCTTCACCTACGACCGCTTCGCCCCGCAGCGCGACGCCCCGGCAGGCAGCACCGGGAACTGGGATGTCGGTGACCGGGTGCGGTGGCTCGCCGGCCAGGAGCCGCTCGACCCCGGCCCGTTCGAGCAGGCCGCCCGGGTCTACCGCCAGCACGGCCGCACGGTCGAGGCCGAGGAGGTCCTCATCCACGGCCTCCGCCTGCTCCGCCGGCGCGGCGCGCCGGCCGGCGGATCGGCGCGGCAACGAGTGCTGCGGGACGTCCGCCGCGCCCGTGACTGGCTCTTCGACCGGGTCGTCGGGTACGGCTACCGCACCGGGCGGGCGTTCGGGCTGCTCGCCGCCCTGGTTATCGTCACCGCCGTGATCCTGGCCCTGCCGGCGGCCGACACCGCGATGCGGGCGACCGGCGGCGACGGCGTCGTCTACACCCCCGAGGGGCCGCTGCCGGCGAGCCCGGCGGCGACGCCCCCGACCCCGGCTCCGGCGTCACCCGACGCGTGCGGCGACGGTGCCGTCCGCTGCTACGAACCGCTGTTGCTGGCCATCGACACCGTCGTCCCCATCATCGACCTCGGCCACCGCGCCACCTGGTACCCGAGCCGTCACGACGGCGCCGGCTGGGCGTACCAGATCTGGCTGACCGTCGCGACGATCCTCGGCTGGACCATCAGCACCGTGTTCGCGCTGTCGTTCACCCGCCTGGCCCGGTCGGGCTGACGGGCGGCGCCGGGGGGTGGTCGTCGTGACCAAGAACGTGTTGGTGGTGCGTCACGGGCAGTCGACGTGGAACGCCGAGCACCGGTGGGCGGGGCACGCCGACCCGCCGCTCTCGCCGGCGGGGCGCCGGACCGCGGACGGTCTCGCTCGACGGGTGGCGGGGCTCGGCCTCTCCGGCGTCGTGGCGAGCGACCTGCGCCGGGCCCACGACACGGCGGCGATCGTCGCCCGGCACTGCGGGCTGGAGGTCGAGGTCGACCCGCGGGTCCGGGAACGTCGCTGCGGGGCGTGGTCGGGACTGACGTCGACCGAGATCGAGGCGGCGTACCCGGGGATGCTGGACCGCTGGCGGCGGGGCGAGCTCCGGGAGCTCCCCGGCGACAGCGAGCCGTGGGACGACTTGGCCGAGCGAGTGGTGGCGGGGCTCGGTGCCGTCGCCGCCCGGGAAGGCCGGTGGCTGGTCGTGAGCCACGCCGGGGTCTTCCGGGTGGTCGAGGCGGCGCTCGGCGTCCCGTCCGGCCGGGTCGGGAACCTCGAGGGGCGGTGGCTCGAAGTGGGCGCCGGCGGGTTGGTCGACGGGGGCGGGTTCTAGTCGTCAGGTCGGCGGGTCATCAGGTCGGCGGCGGGCCCGTCACGACCGGTCGACGACGAGGCGGGGCCGGGCGAGGTCGTCGTTGTCGATCACCAGCGTCG
>DATCLV010000651.1:0-2414 GCA_036563745.1 Acidimicrobiales bacterium
GTCGAGGCGCAGGAACGCCTCCTGGGCGAGGTCCTCGGCGAGCCCGTCGTCGCCGGTCAGCACCCGGGCGAGGCGGAGGACGCTGGCGTGGTGCGCGCGAAAGAGGCTCTCGAGATCACCTCGCTCGCGCTTGCGCTCCGCCACGGCACCTCTCACATCCCTCAGACGGATTGTGCCGGGGATCGGTTGACGCGTTCTTCGCCGTGGGGCGCGACCTGGGCGGCGCCCGGTGCGCGGCGGCCGCTACGAGACCGAGGCGCCCACCTTGTCGGTGGCGTAGGCCTTCAGCCGCTTGTAGTCGACCTTGCCGTTGGGGGCGCGGCCGATGGAGGCGACCGTGACCACCTGCTTGGGCGCCTTGTAGGCGGCGAGGCGCTCCTTCACGTGGGTGATGATCGCCTCGGCGTCGAGGTCCTCGCCCTCCTCGAGCTCGACCACCGCGGTGATCGCCTCGCCGAAGCGGTCGTCGGGCACGCCGACGGCCACGGCGTCGCGCACGGTCGGGTAGGTCTTGAGGACCTCCTCGACCTCCTCCGGGTACACCTTCTCGCCGCCGGTGTTGATGCACACCGACCCGCGGCCCAGCAGCGTGAGCGAGCCGTCGGCCTCGACGGTGGCGTAGTCGCCGGGGCAGGAGTAGCGCTTGCCCTCGAACTCGATGAACGTGGCGGCGCTCTTCTCCGGGTCCTTGTAGTAGCCGACCGGGACGTAGCCGCCCACGGCGACCCGGCCGATCTCACCCGAGCCGGGCTCGACCCGGCGGCCGTCGTCGGTGATCACCACGGTGTTCTCGCCGGCCTGGAACTTGGCGGTGGACGCCGTGCCTCCGGCCGACGACACCGACTGGCCCATGCCGAGCGCCTCCGACGACGAGAACGCGTCGACCAGCATCATCCCGGGGTGGTGCTTGAGCAGGGCCTGCTTCACCGGCTCGCTCCACATCACGCCGGACGACGCGATGAGGAAGAGGCTGGAGAGGTCCCACCGGCCGGGGTTCTCGTCGAGCGCCTTCACCATCGGCTTGGCGAACGAGTCGCCCACGATCGCCAGCGACGACACCTTCTCCCGCTCGATCGTGTCGAGCAGCTCCTCGATGTCGAGGTTGCGCTTGGTGAGCGTGACCGTGCTGCCCCCGTTGGAGAGCATGATCAGCTGCGTGTAGAGGCCGGTGCCGTGCATGAGCGGGCAGGCCGGCAGGCCGATGGGGCCGGGGGCCGTGACGGCCTTGCGGATCAGGTCGAGGTCGACGTCGCCGCTGCGGAGGCTCGGGTTCATCTGGCCGACCAGGCTCTGGACCAGGTCGTCCTGGCGCCACATCACGCCCTTGGGCATGCCCGTGGTGCCGCCCGTGTACGTCATCATGATGTGGTCGCCGTCGCGGCCCCACGGGGCGACGACCCGGTCGGGGTCGGCGTCGGCGGCCTGCTCGTAGGGCATCGCCCACTCGGGGCACTCGCCGCTGTCGTCGTCGACCCACAGCCACGTGTGCACGCGGGGGACCCGGTCGCGGATGCGCTCGATGGTCTCCGTGAAGGTGCCGTGGAACACGACGGCGACGCAGTCGGCGTTGTCCCACAGGTAGACGAGCTCGTCGTCCTTGTACCGGTAGTTGGTGTTGATCGGGACGAGGCCGGCCTTGAACGCGCCGAACATCGACTCGATGTACTCGGGGCAGTTGTAGAGGTACTGGGCCACCTTGTCCTGCTCGACGGCGCCCCGCTCCAGCAGGATGCGGGCCACGCCGTTGGCCCGCCGGTCGAACTCGGACCAGGTCAGGCGGCGGTCACCCTGCACCTGGCACTGGGCGTCGGGGATCTGTTCGGCGACGACCTCCCAGACCTCTGCGAAGTTCCACCCCGGCATCGCGCACCTTCCCTTGTTGACCGAGCGTCAATCGGTCTGGAGGGTAGCCAGGCGACCCCGAGGCCCCAAAGCGACCAGGTCAGGGCGCCGCCCTCGCCGGGGTCAGCCGCCCCCCTCGTCGTCGCCGTCGCTCGCTCCGTCGCCGCCGTCGAGGGTGGCGACGTGGCTGTCGACGCTGGTGTTCTCGACGACGGCCCCGGCCGGGTGCCACACGTCGTGGCCGGCGCCGTCGATCTGGACGACCCCGGCCTCGTGGACGACCACGGTGTGGCCGGAGCCGCTCACCCCGACCCGGTCGGACGCCTCGACCTCCACCTCGTGGCCGTGCCCGGAGATCGCCACGTCGTCGCACGACCCGACGACGGCGACGGTCTCCGAGGCGCCCGTGATCGACGGGGAGGGCTCGTCGTCGCAGTCGACCACCCGGGCGGCGTCGCCCTGCCCGCCTCCGTCGTCCCGGCCGCCGTCACCGTCGCTCGGCCCCTCGTCGTCGGACGGCGACGGCTGGGCGGCGCTCGTCGTGGTGACGGTCTGCTCGGGCTCGGCGGGGC
>DATCLV010000163.1:0-4318 GCA_036563745.1 Acidimicrobiales bacterium
ATCGTGCTGAATCCGCATGGTGGCCTGCGGGACATCGAGAGCCACCTGCAGCGCTCGCTCCGTCGCCTCTACCGCGTGCGGAACCTCGTTCTCCACAATGCGGCGACTGATTCGCTGACGCTTGCTCCGGCCCTTCGGGCCGTAGCCCCTTTGCTTGGCGCCGGCATCGATCGCATTGTTCGTGGTGCTCTGTTGCAAGAGATCGAGCCACTGGACCTTGCAGCGAAGGCCCGGTTTGCCATCGACAACGCGAACAACCTGGCGGCCGGGGATCTCGCCGATCTCCTCCAACTTGCAGACGCCGGACACGAGTCGCTCGCAACTGGCGAGCGGCGGGTGACCGATCTCGTGGCCGAGCTGCACACCTCGCAGCCCAACGTGTCGGGGCACCTGGCGTGCCTCAAGGACTGCGGGCTGGTCACCGATCGACCCCAGGGCCGGGCCGTGTGGTACCGGCTCGCCCGCCCCGAGCTGTTCGACCTGCTGCGCTCGGCGGAGGCGCTGCTGGACGCGACCGGCGTCGAGATCGCTCTGTGCCCCAACTACCACCAGCCCGAGGAGGACCGGTGAGCGCCGAGGAAGAACGCGGCCTGCTCGTCGACGAGGACCGCGACGAGGACGAGGAGCGTGAGGGTTCTGAGCGGTTGTGGGAGAGCCGGGAGGTGCGCTGGTCGGCGCTGTCGGGGCTGCTTCTGCTGGCTGGGTTCGTGGCCGCGTCGCTCGACGCGTCCGGGAGCGTGGTCACCGGGCTCTACGTGCTGGCGACGGTGGCGGGTGCCCGGTTCTTCGCGGTGGAGGCCGTCGAGGAGCTCGTCCGTGAACGGGAGATCGGCATCGAGCTGTTGATGACGGTCGGCGCCGTGGCCGCCGGCGGACTCGGCGAGTGGGGCGAGGCCGCCATGCTGGTGTTCCTCTACTCGATCTCCGAGGCCCTCGAGGAGTTCACCGAGTCCCGCACCGAGGGCGCCATCCGCGCCCTCATGGACCTGGCCCCCAAGACGGTCACGCTGCTGCGCGACGGCCAGCAGGTCGAGGTCCCGGCCGAGGACATCGCCGTCGGCGACCGATTCCTGGTCCGACCCGGCGAGGGCCTCGCCACGGACGGCACCATCGTCGACGGCGCCTCGGCCCTCGACGAATCCGCGGTCACCGGCGAGTCGATCCCGGTGGAGAAGACCACCGGCCAGAAGGTCTTCGCCGGCACCCTCAACGGCACGGGCGCCCTCACCATCGAGGCCACCGCCACGCACGAGAACAACACGCTGGCCAAGATCGTCCACCTCGTCACCGAGGCCCAGGAGGAGAAGGGCCGGGCCCAGCGGTTCATGGAGCGCTTCACCCGCCGCTACTCGCCCGCGGTGCTCGCCGTGGGCGCCGCCGTGGCCGTCATCGGAGGCCTCGCCGGCGATTGGGACACCTGGCTCGAACGGGCCGCCACCGTCATCGTGGCCGCCGCCCCGTGCGCCCTGGTCATTTCCATCCCCATCACCTACGTCGCCGCCATCGGCAACGCCGGCCGGCGAGGCGTGCTGGTCAAGGGCGGGGTCGTGCTCGAAGACCTCGCCACCGTCACCGTCGCCGCCTTCGACAAGACCGGCACCCTCACCCATGGCCGGCCCGAGCTGGTGAAGGTGCTCACCGCCCCCGGCGTCGACGAGGACGAGGCGCTGGCGCTCGCCGCCGGGGTGGAACGGGCCTCCGAGCACCCCCTGGCCAAAGCGATCGTCGACGGCGCCGTCGACCGCCGGATCACCCCCGTCGAGGTCACCGACATCAACGCCCTGGTCGGCGCCGGCATCGAAGGACGCCACAACGCCAAGGCCCTTCTCGTCGGGTCCCCCAAGCTCATGGCCGAGCGCAACATCCCACTCGACGCCTTCGCCGGCGGAGAACGGACGCTCGAGGAATCGGGCGTGACCGCCGTCGTCCTCGTCGTCGACAACGAACCCCAAGCGGTGTTCGGACTCGCCGACACCCTCCGGGACCAGGCCACCTCGACCGTCCAAGCCCTCAAATCCGCCGGCATCAGCCGCACCGTCATGATCACCGGCGACAACCAACGCACCGCCGACGCCATCGGACGACGCGCAGGCGTCGACGAGGTCCTGGCCGAGCAGCGACCCGAGGACAAAGCCGCCGCCATCCGGTCGCTGCGCGAGCGCCACGGCGGGGTGGTGATGGCCGGCGACGGCATCAACGACGCCCCCGCACTCGCCGCCGCCACCGTGGGCGTCGCCATGGGATCGGCCGGATCCGACGCCGCCCTCGAGACCGCCGATGTCGCCCTCATGGCCGACGACCTCTCCAAGCTCGCCGACGCGCTCCACCTCGCGCGGCGGACCCGCAGCGTCGTGCGCCAGAACCTGGCCCTGTCCTTCGCGGTGCTCGCCGTGCTCGTCCCCGGCGCCCTGCTCGGCGTGCTCAACCTGCCCGTCGCAGTCGCCGGCCACGAGCTCTCCGAGCTGTTCGTCATCCTCTCCGGTCTGCGCATGGCCCGTGGACGATGAACACCCAACGCACCATCGCCTTCGTCGACCTCGCCGGCTTCACCGCCCTTACCGAGGTCCACGGCGACGACACCGCCCTCGACCTCGTCGACACCCTCACCGCAGCTGCCCGCAACGCGGCCACCGCCACCGATGCCGAGCTGGTCAAGACCATCGGCGACGCCGTGATGCTCGCCGCCCCCCACCCCGGGGCTGGCCTCGGCGCGGTCGAGCGGGTGTTCGAGGCCGCCTACGCCAGCGACGCCTTCCCCGAGCCACGAGCCGGGCTACACCACGGCCCGGTCATCGCCCGAGGTGGCGACTACTTCGGCGCCACCGTCAACCTCGCCGCCCGCGTCGCCAGCCGGGCCGGCAGCGGCCAAGCCATCGGCACCGCCACGATCGCCACGGCCGCCCAAGCGGCCGATCTCGACACCGTTCCGCTGGGTCCCACCCGGCTGCGCAACATCCTCGAACCCGTCGAGCTGTTCGCCATCGAGATCTGCCCCACCCACGTCGACTTGTCGGTCGACCCCGTGTGCCGCATGCGGCTCAGCTGCCAAACCGCCGTCGCCCGCATCCGCCACGCCAACACCGAGCACTGGCTGTGCTCGCTCGACTGCGCCCGAGCCTTCGTCACCGACCCCGACCGCTACCTCCCTGCGGAAGGCCCCGACTCGCCGTGAACCGGTTCCAGCCCGCACGCCTACTCCTCGACGGCTACGACTTCATACGCCGCGAGTGCGACCGCCGAGGCACCGACGTCTTCGCCACCCGGCTCGGACCTGTGCCCGTCATCTGCATGCGCGGCTCCGCCGCCGGACAGATCTTCTACTCCGACCGCTTCCAGCGCTCCGGGGCCATGGCCCGCCGCGTCCGCAGGACGCTCCTCGGCGAAGGAGGCGTGCAAGGACTCGACGGGCCAGCCCACCGCCACCGCAAGGCGCTCTTCCTCTCCCTCATGACCCCGGACGCCCTCGACGAGCTCGCCACCCTCACCCGACACGAATGGGACAAGGCGATCGAACGGTGGCAGCGCGAGGAAGAGCCCGTCGTGCTGCTCGATGCCGCCGGCCAACTGCTGTGCCGGGCCGTGCACACCTGGGCCGGTGTCCCCCTCACAGAATCCGAGGTCGCTGCCCGCACTGCCCAGCTCCACGCTCTCATCGACTCGCCGGCCAAGATCGGCCCGCCCCACTGGCGTGGCCGGATCGCCCGCGCCCGCGCCGACCACTGGGCCAGCCAGCTGATCGAGGACGTGCGGGCCGGGGTCCTCACCGCACCGGAAGGCCGCGCCCTCCACACCATCGCCGCCCACCGCGACCACGAGGACCAGCTCCTCGCCCCGGACATCGCCGCCGTCGAGCTGCTCAACGTGCTCCGCCCCACCGTCGCGATCGACCGCTTCATCACTTTCGCCGCCCTCGCCCTCGTCGAACACCCGGACTGGAGAGAACGGCTCCGCTCCGATGACACCGCCATCGACTGGTTCGTGCAAGAGGTGCGCCGCTACTACCCGTTCTTCCCGGCCGCCGCCGCAAGGGTCCGCACGAGCTTCGACTGGCACGGCGTGCACTTCCCCGCCGGCCGGCTCGTCCTGTTCGACCTCTACGGCACCAACCACCGCCCCGACCTGTGGGACCAACCTCACCGCTTCAACCCCGAGCGCTTCGCGGACCGCGACATCAGCCCCTTCGAGCTCGTTGCCCAAGGCGGCGGCGAGCACGCTGACGGGCACCGCTGCGCCGGCGAATGGCTCACCATCCAACAGCTGGCGATCGCCGTACGCGTCCTCACCCGCGACATCGACTACACCGTCCCGCCACAAGACC
>DATCLV010000663.1:0-10545 GCA_036563745.1 Acidimicrobiales bacterium
GCCGAGCAGTTCGGGGTCGGGCTCGGCGTTGTAGTTCCGCCGGTCGATGCCGGGTCGCGCCGCGGGCTCCGGCTGGACGCCGGTCGGCCAGGCCACCCGCCCGCCGTCGCGCACGGCGCCCAGCACCTCGTCGGCGATCTCGCCGCCGGCGGTGAGCAGCACGGCGTCGACGCCGTCCGGGGCGAAGTCCTTGAGCGCCGAGCGCACCTGGTCGAGGTCGCCGCGCCCGTCGACCGCGGCCTCGGCGCCCAACCGCCGGGCCAGCGCCACGCCGTCGTCCCCGGAGGCGACGGCGAGGACCCGGGCGCCGAGCCGCCGGGCGAGCTGGACGGCCGTGTGGCCCACGCCGCCCGAGGCCCCGACGACCACCACCGACTCGCCGGTCTGCACCTGGAGGGTGTCGTCGAGCCCCCGCAGCGCGGTGAGCGCCACGCCGCTGAACACCGCGGCCTGCTCCAGCGTGAGCGGGGCGGGGACCGGTGCGACCATGTCGGCGGCGACGGCGGCGTACTCGGCGTAGAAGCCGCCCTTGGGGTTGAGGAAGCCGGTGGCGAACACCTGGTCACCGGGCCGGACCCGGTCGGGGTCGACGGCGTCGCCCACGGCGACCACCTCGCCGGCGCCCTCCGAGCCCAGCACGTAGGGGAAGTCGGGTTGGATGCCGATCATCTCGGCGTAGCCACCCTCGCGCTCGAACGGGTCCCACTCGCCGACGCCGGCCACGTCCACCCGGACCAGGACCTCGTGGGGATCCAGGGCCGGGACCGGCACGGTCTGCAGGCGGAGCTCGTCGGGCCCGCCGAAGCGGTCGAGGGCGATCGCTCGCATGGTGTCTGGTCGGTCGTTCACAGCAACGGGAAGCTACCGACGCTCCCGGCGGGGACCTCCCGGCGGGGACCTCCCGGCGGGCGACCTCGCGGCGAGGGCAGGCGGCGACGTCCCGGCGAGGGCCGACAGGCCGAGGACCGACCGGCGGACCGGGGCCGCCACGGCGCACGGCACCACCGCCGACGCGGACGGAGGGCCTGCCGGTCGCGCTCTCCGCGTCGACGACCAGGTCCGGGCGCGGGCGCCGATCCGGCAGGCCCTGGTGACAGGGGTACCGTGCGAGAGGTGCGACCGGATCTCTCCCGTGAATCCGGCGACGTGGCCTCGCCGGTAGGGACCGGTATGTGGGACGTGTCGGACGAGGCCCTGCTGGCCGGGTACGCCACCGGGGACGCGGAGATGGCCGTCGTCTTCGTCCGGCGCTTCCAGGCCCGGGTGTTCGGCCTGGCCCTGATGATCACGCGTGACCGGGCCGAGGCCGACGAGGTCGCCCAGGACGCGTTCGTGCGGGCCTGGCGCTACGCCCGCAGCTTCGACCCCCGGCGCGGCACGGTGAGCGGCTGGCTGCTGGGCATCACCCGCAACGCCGCGGTCGACCGGATGCGGATGGCCGGCGACCGGCGCGAGCGGCTCGACCTGCGCGGCCCCGACGAGCTGGGCGTCGACCTCCCCGTGGAGGACGAGGCCCCCGCCACCGCCGAGCGGCACGACGCGCTGGCCCAGGTCTCCCGGTCGCTGCGGGAGCTGCCGGCGCCGCAACGGGAGGCGCTGGTGGCGGTGACGCTCCGCGGCCTGAGCACCCGCGAGTACGCCGAGGCGGCGGAGATCCCGCTGGGGACGGCGAAGACCCGGGTCCGGCTGGGCCTGCGCCGGCTCCGCGACGCCCTGGAGGTGGAGGCGTGAGCCCCGCCCGGTTCCGGCCGCTCGGCTGCGACGAGGTCGGGGAGCTCGCCCCCGAGTTCGCGCTCGGCCTGCTGGACGGCGCCGAGCGGGCGGCGGTGGTGGCCCACCTGGAGCGCTGCCGGGCCTGCCGGTCGCAGGTGGCGCTGCTGGCCGAGGCGGGGGAGCAGATGCTGCTGGTGGCGCCCTCGGCCGAGCCGCCGCCCGGCTTCGAGCAGCGGGTCCTCGACCGCCTGGGCGTCGAGGGCCCCCGAGCGGGCTCCGGCCCGTGGGCGCGCCTCCGCCCGCGCCCGCGGTCCCGGTTCCGGTCGCGCTCCGGACCCGGCCGCGGCCCGGATCGGCGGCGTCGATGGCTCGCCCCGGCGGTGGCGGTGACCGCGGCGGCCCTCCTCGCGCTGGGTGGGGCCGCCGCGGTGCTGCGGAGCGGCGACCCCACCGGGAGCGGCCGCGACGCCGAGGTGGCGAACCCCGACGCCGGCAACGAACCCGGCACCGTCGACCGTCCGGAGCACGAGCGCCACACCGCCCGGCTGCTGTCGACCCGCAGCCGGCGGGACGTGGGCGGGGTCGTGGTCGTCGAGTCCGACCCCCGGGTGGTCGAGGTCGACCTGGCCGAGTGGATGGCGCGGGTCGCGGCGTGGGACGAGCCGCCGCCCGGCCCGTGGAAGCTGGAGGTCGAGCGGATCGACGGCACGCAGGAGCAGCACATCCTGGCGCTGGCCGACGACCCGCGGCCCCGGATCCCGCTGCGGCCGGGCGGCGCGGCGGTGGCGAGCGTGGCGATCAGCGACGGCACCGGCCGGATCTGGTGCGAGGCATCGCTCTGACCACCTCTACAGTGGTCCCTCCCACCCATCCCGCCGCCCCCGCAGGTCGCCCCGTCGCCCGGTGCCGGCTCGAGTCGTGTAGGACCGGATGCCCGAGCTCCGCAACGTCGCCATCGTCGCCCACGTCGACCACGGCAAGACCACCCTCGTCGACCAGATGCTCTGGCAGTCCGGCGCGTTCCGCGAGAACCAGGACGTCGCCGACCGCGTGCTCGACAGCAACGACCTCGAGCGCGAGAAGGGCATCACGATCCTCGCCAAGAACACGGCGGTCCGCTACGGCGACGTGAAGATCAACATCATCGACACCCCCGGCCACGCCGACTTCGGCGGCGAGGTCGAGCGCGGCCTGTCGATGGTCGACGGGGTGCTGCTCCTGGTCGACGCCTCCGAGGGCCCGCTGCCCCAGACCCGCTTCGTGCTCCGCAAGGCCCTGTCGGCGAAGCTCCCCGTGATCCTCGTGATCAACAAGGTCGACCGACCCGACGCCCGCATCGCCGAGGTGGTGAGCGAGGTGGAGGAGCTGTTCCTCGACCTCGACGCCGACGTCGACCAGCTCGACTTCCCGATCGTCTACTGCGTGGCCCGCCAGGGACGGGCGTCGCTGGAGCGACCCGCCGACGGCGCCGGGCTCCCCGAGGGCACCGACCTGCGCCCGCTGCTCGACCTCCTGGTCAGCCACGTGCCCGCCCCCGAGCACAACCCCGACGCGCCGCTCCAGGCGCTGGTCACCAACCTCGACGCCTCCCCGTACGTGGGCCGCCTGGCCCTGTGCCGGGTCCGGGCGGGCACGATCCGCAAGCAGCAGCCGGTGGCCTGGTGCCGCACCGACGGCACCATCGAGCCCGCCAAGATCAGCGAGCTCTACGTGACCGAGGCGCTGGAGCGGATCCCGGTCGACGAGGCGGGCCCGGGCGAGATCATCGCCATCGCCGGCCTGCCCGACATCACCATCGGCGAGACCCTGGCCGACCCCGACGACCCCCGCCCGCTCCCGCTGATCACGATCGACGAGCCCAGCCTGTCGATGACGATCGGCATCAACACGAGCCCGCTGGCCGGCAAGGAGGGCACGAAGCTCACCGCCCGCCTGCTGAAGAACCGCCTCGACCAGGAGGTGGTGGGCAACGTGAGCATCCGCGTGCTGCCCACCGACCGGCCCGACACCTGGGAGGTGCAGGGCCGCGGCGAGCTGCAGCTGGCGGTGCTGGTCGAGATGATGCGCCGCGAGGGCTTCGAGCTCACCGTGGGCAAGCCCCGGGTGCTGACCCGCGAGATCGACGGCGTCCGCCACGAGCCGCTCGACCGGCTGACCGTCGACGTCCCCGAGGAGTACCTGGGCGTGGTCACCCAGCTCCTGGCCCTCCGCAAGGGCCGCATGGAGCAGATCGTCAACCACGGGACCGGCTGGGTGCGGGGCGAGTTCCTGGTCCCCGCCCGGGGCCTCATCGGCTTCCGCACGGAGATGCTCACCGAGACCCGCGGCACGGCGCTGCTGCACCACGTGTACGAGGGTATGGTGCCGTGGATGGGGGAGATCAAGGCCCGCCGCAACGGCGCCATGGTCGCCGACCGCACCGGCGTGACCACGGCGTTCGCCCTGCTGAGCCTGCAGGACCGCGGGCAGCTCTACGTGGGACCGGGCGTCGAGGTGTACGAGGGGATGATCGTCGGGGAGAACGCCCGCCTCGAGGACATGGACGTCAACCCCACCAAGGAGAAGAAGCTCAACAACATCCGGTCGTCGACGGCCGAGAGCTTCGAGAAGCTGATCCCGCCCCGGCCGCTGTCGCTGGAGCAGGCGCTGGAGCTGATCGCGGAGGACGAGTGCGTCGAGGTGACCCCGACGTCGGTCCGGCTCCGCAAGGTGGTGTTCGACCAGGCCGAGCGCGCCCGCGCCGCCAAGCGCGCCAAGACCGGCGGCTGAGCCCCGCTCGCCCCGCCGCGCCGCCCGGCGAGCGCAGGGCGCGCCCGGCGGGCCGCGGGACGACGTGCCGCCGGCGCACACCCGGGCGAGCCGGCGAGCGGGGTGAGGGCCTGCGCCCGAGTCGCTACTCGACCGGCTCGGGGGGACGCGCGGCGCCGGGGTTCACGTGGTCGCGCACCTTGCGGAGGAGCGTGGCCAGCTGGTGCTGCTCCTCCTCGGTGAGCAGCCCGACGAACTCCTCGTCGAGGTGCCGCAGGTGGGGCCCGACCGCGGCACGCACCTGGGCGAGACCGGCCTCGGTGAGCGCCGCGTACATGCCGCGCCGGTCGTCGGTGCAGGCGTCGCGCCGCACGTAGCCGGCCTCGTCGAGCCGGTCGATGGCGCGGGTGAGGCCGCTCGGCGTGAGGCTGGTCTGGTCGGCCAGGTCGCTCATGCGCAGCCGCCGGTCGGGGGACCGGGCGAGGCGCAGGAGCAGCACGAACGACTGCATCGAGAGCCCGCACTCGTCGACCAGGCGGCGGTGGATGATCTGCTTCAACCCGGTCGCGCTCTCGATGAGGAGGCCCGTCAGGGTGAGCCGCTGGTCGTCGAGCTGGTCGGTTTCGATGGTGGTCCGGTCGGTCACGTGCGGCCCCCGTTCGGCAGTGGGGCAAGGGTAGAGGACGGGGATACTTGCCGTTCCAGGTCGCTGGGTACCGTGCCCACCATGAGTGACGCAATTGCCACAAGGACACGCACCGTCGACGGCGAGATCGTGCCGACGCCCGGTGTCTTCGCCCTCGATCCCGTCCACACCCACATCGGCTTCTCGGTCCGCCACATGATGATCGCGAAGGTGCGGGGCCGCTTCTCGGCCTTCAACGGCACCGTCACGATCGGTGAGGAACCGAGCGACGCACAGGTCGCGGTCGAGGTCGACCTGGCGAGTGTGGACACCAAGCATCCCGAGCGCGACGCCCACCTCCGCTCGCCCGACTTCTTCGACGTCGAGCGCTACCCGACGATGACGTTCACGAGCACCCGCGTCACCACCAACATCGCCGGTGACTGCTTTCGGCTCGACGGCGACCTCACGCTGCACGGCGTCACCCACCCGATCGCGCTCGACGTGATGTTCGACGGTGTCGGCGTCGATGCGTACGGCGGGCAGCGCATGGGCTTCAGCGCCAGCGGCCAGATCGATCGCGAGGCCTTCGGGCTCACGTGGAACGAGACCCTCGAGACCGGGGGCGTGCTGGTCGGCAAGCTGGTGCGGATCGACATCGAGGCGGAGCTGCTCCGCCAGTGACGCCCCGGCGTCGCCGCCGGTGAGCGCACCGGCGCCACGACGTCGTGACCCGCCACCGCCGCGGGTCGAGCGGAACCCCGTCCCTTGCTGGAGGGGAGGGGACGCTGGGAAGGCCGGACCGATCGGGGGCTAGGGGAGCTTTCGGTTCGGCACGAGGCGGAGGAGTCGGCCGCCGCCCTCGCCCGGGGAGCCCGGGGGTGCGGCGCCCAGCCGGGCGACCACCGTGGTGCCCGCGCCCGGGGCGCTCTCGACGCGCACGTCGCCGTGCACCACGGCGGCGAAGGCCCGCATCGTGGCCAGGCCCGACTCGGTGACGCTGCCCGGGTCGAAGCCGTCCCCGTCGTCGCGCACGCACACGCTGGGCACACCGCCCTCCGCGGCGATCTCGACCTCGACGTTGCGCGCCCGGCTGTGACGCCACACGTTGCGCAGCGCCTCCTGGACCACCCGCAGGAGGATCGTCTCGGTGGTCCAGTCGAGGAACAGGTCCTCGCCGGTGGTCACCTTCAGGTCGGGGGAGCGGAGGTCGCCGTAGAGGCTGTCGAGGTAGGCGTGGATCGGTGCGGCCAGCGTGCGCGTGCCGCTGCGGTCGGCCTCCAGCGGCTGGATGGCGAGCATGAGGTCGCGCAGCGAGTCGGCGTGGTGGGCCAGCTCGTGGCGCACCCGGTCGCCGGCGTCGTTGGTGGCCGCCGAGTCCTTCGGCCGCCGCTGCGCCCCGCCCTGCGAGTAGGAGCCCTGCAGCATCACCACCGACGTGTACGCCGAGATCGCCTGCTCGTGGAGCTCGGCGGCGACCCGGTGGCGGTCCTCGTCGGCCCGCTGCATGAGCTGGGCCAGCAGCAGGTGCCGCTGCTGGGCGGCCCGCTCCACCTGGGCGTAGAGCAGCCGGGTCTCGTGCACGCCCGACAGCTGCCGCAGCCCGGCCAGCACCACCAGCAGCGTCGCCACGCCCAGCGAGAACGGCGGCGCCCACGAGACCTCCTCGTCGACCGCCACCGTGGCCAGCACCAGCGCCGGCAGCCCCGCCAGCGTCACGCCGGTGGCCAGGTAGCCGGCCCGCACCTGGGCGATCGGTGGCAGGCGGTCGAGGCCCGGATGGTCGAGCCGGGGCCGGGGGCTGCGGGGCAGGTGCAGCGGCACCAGCACGCAGATCGACAGGCAGGCGGCGTGGACGGCGATCAGCGGCGGCGCCCACAGGTCGAACCCGGCGACGCCCTGGGCGGTCTGCAGGGCGGCGTCGGCGACGCCGAGGAAGCACAGCGCCAGGCCGCAGCGCTCCAGCGTGCGGGCGTTGGGGCCGAGCCGGATGACCAGCGCCAGCGCCCAGTAGCTCCCGAAGACCATGCCCGCCGTCGCCATCGCGGCCGGGACGGTGAACCAGCTGTCGCGGGCCTCGACGATGTCGTCGGCCCACAGCAGCGCGCAGGGGGCACTGATCACCACCACCGCCATCGCCGCTTCGACCATGTCGACGGTGAACGCCCGCTGCCCGGAGCGGCTGCGGGTGAGGCGGACGATGCCGCCGCTCAGCAGCAGGAAGATCAGCAGCGTGTGCAGCCAGCTGAACCGGTTGGCCACGTGGATCTCGGTGACCGCGCCGACGATCAGCCCCAGCGCGGCCAGGCAGAACATGACGGTGCCGGCCAGCCACAGCAGGTACGAGGGGCGGTCGGCGGTGACCGCCGGCGCCCGGCGGATGGCGAAGGTGGAGATGACCAGGCACGGCACCCCGAAGAGCACCAGCGGCAGCAGCGAGAACGCGAGGAGGTAGGAGTCGGCGTCGTCGACGAACAGCGCCGCCGCCAGCGCGACGACGGGGACCGAGACCAGGCAGTAGAGGACGCCGGCGCGGCGGGCCTCGGGCGGGAAGATGCCGTCGAAGCTCGTCGGCGCGGTCAGCCAGGCGTGGAACCACTCTGCCGTGTCACCCCGCGACGGCCCGGCCTCGTACCGCGCTTCCGATGGCGTCCCCACTGTCCCCCCTTGCCGAGGCGCAGCATAAACGAGAGATAAAGCGAAGGGCCGGAAAAGTGCGGCGGGCCGGGCCGGATCGCGTCGCGGACGCGCCCGGATCTCAGTAGTGCCAGGGGAAAGGCGACCAGTCCGGGGCGCGCTTCTCGAGGAACGCGGCCCGGCCCTCCACGGCCTCGTCGGTCATGTAGGCGAGGCGGGTCGCCTCCCCGGCGAACACCTGCTGGCCGACCAGCCCGTCGTCGATCAGGTTGAGCGCGAACTTCACCATCCGCTGGGCGGTCGGGCTCTTGCCGAGGATGCGGCGGCCCCACTCCAGGCCCACCGCCTCGAGGTCCTCGTGGGGGACGACGGCGTTCACCATCCCCATGCGGTGGGCGTCCTCGGCGGTGTACTCGTCGCCCAGGAAGAAGATCTCCCGCGCGAACTTCTGGCCGACCTGCCGGGCCAGGTAGGCGGAGCCGAAGCCGCCGTCGAAGCTGGCGACGTCGGTGTCGGTCTGCTTGAACCGGGCGTGCTCGCGGCTGGCCAGCGTGAGGTCGCACACGACGTGGAGGCTGTGCCCGCCGCCGGCCGCCCACCCCGGCACCAGGCAGATCACCACCTTGGGCATGGTGCGGATCAGCCGCTGCACCTCGAGGATGTGGAGGCGGCCCCTGCGCCCGGGGTCGATCGTCTCGGCCGTCTCGCCCTCGGCGTACCGGTAGCCGTCGCGGCCCCGGATGCGCTGGTCGCCGCCGCTGCAGAACGCCCAGCCCCCGTCGCGGGGCGACGGCCCGTTCCCGGTGAGGAGCACGCAGCCCACGTCGGAGGTCTGGCGGGCGTGGTCCAGAGCCCGGTACAGCTCGTCGACGGTGTGGGGGCGGAAGGCGTTGCGGACCTCCGGCCGGTCGAACGCCACCCGCACGACCCCGACGTCGACGGCCCGGTGGTAGGTGATGTCGGTGAAGGAGAAGCCCTCCACCTCCTGCCAGGCCTTGGGGTCGAAGAGGGGGGAGATGGTGGCGGGGTCGCGGGGCTCGGCCATGGGGGACAGCTTCGCTCCTGCGCGGCCGCCGGGGCGACACCACCCCGGCGGCGCGCCAGGGCGCGGCAGGGAGCGTCGGCGTGCGCCGGCCCGTGGCGGCGCCGGCGCCGGCTCAGCTGAGGACGTCGTCGATCGCCGCCATGGTCTCGTCGTCGAGCCGCTCCAGGACCTCCAGCGCCGTGAGGTTCTCCTGCACCTGCTCGACGCGGCTGGCGCCGGTGATCACCGTCGACACGTGCGGGTTCTTCGCGCACCAGGCGATGGCGAGCTGGGCGAGGGTGGCGTCGAGGCCCTTGGCGATGTCGGCCAGCTTGCGCAGGGCCTCGTCGTGGCGGCCGCTCGTGAGCGTGGCGCGCAGCCACTCGTAGCCCGGCAGGTTCGCCCGGCTGTCCTCGGGCACGCCGTCGAGGTACTTGCCGGTCAGGAGGCCCGACGCCAGGGGGCTCCAGGTGGTGAGTCCGAGGCCGATGTCGTCGTAGAGCCGGGCGTACTCGCGCTCGACCTTGCGGCGCTCCAGCATGTTGTACTGCGGCTGCTCCATCACCGGCTTGTGCAGGTGGTGGCGGTCGGCGATCTCCCAGGCGGCCCGGATCTCGTCGGCCGACCACTCCGACGTGCCCCAGTACAGCGCCTTGCCCGACGACACGATGTCCGAGCACGCCCACACCGTCTCCTCGATGGGGGTGTTCGGGTCGGGGCGGTGGCAGAAGATCAGGTCGACGAAGTCGAGGCCCAGCCGCTCCAGTGACCCGTCGATCGCCTGGAGCAGGTACTTCCGGTTCAGGGTGTTCCGCATGTTGGGCCCGTCGTGGAGCCCCCAGAAGAACTTCGTGGAGATCACGTACTCGTGCCGGGCCCAGCCCAGCTCGGCGATCGCCCGGCCCATCAGCCGCTCCGACTCACCGCCCGCGTAGGACTCGGCGTTGTCGAAGAAGTTGACGCCGCCCTCGCGGGCCGCCGCCATGCAGTCCCGGGCACGGCCGGCGTCGAGCTGCGTCCCGAACGACACCCACGACCCGAACGAGAGCGTGCTCACCTGCAGTCCGGAGCGTCCCAACCGTCGATACGTCATCTCCATGCGCGCCACCCTACGTGCCGCCCACCCCCGAACCGACCCGTCGGGTCACCGGGCGCGACCCCGCCGGGTCGCTGGCCGAGGGGTGGTGAGAAGTAGTGTGAGGCCACCCGAGAGGGCTGAGCACGAGGGTGAGCCGAAGCGTGACGAGAGCAGTGGTCATCTACGAGAGCAGGACCGGCAACACCGCCAAGGTGGCGGGGCTGATCGCCGACGCGGTGCGTGACGCCGGGGGCGAGGCGTCGGTCTTCCCGGTCCACGACATCGGGCTCAAGGAGCTGGCCGAGGCCGATGTCGTCTTCCTGGGCACCTGGGTCGACGGCCTGATCCTGCTGGGCCACCGGCCGGGCGGGAAGGGCAAGCTCCGCAAGCTGCCGGTCATCGACGGCAAGCGCGCCGCCATCTTCATGAGCTACGCCATCCACGCCGGCAAGGCGCTCGACCGGTTCGCCAGCGTGGTCGAGGAGCGCGGCGGCACCGTGGTCGCCCGCCAGCTGTTCCGCCGCGACCAGCCGCACGTCGGGGTCGAGGACTTCGTGCACAACGCGCTCGCGGCGGTGCCCGCCGCCAACAGCTGACACGGCGGGGCTCCGACGCCCTAACGTCGCGCGGGTTTCGCAGTCGACGAGAGGCGACCGGGGAGGTGACCGTGCGGGGACGGCTGGGCGATGTCCGGAACAGCGTGGTGGCGATGGGTTGCGC
>DATCLV010000666.1:0-5222 GCA_036563745.1 Acidimicrobiales bacterium
GGTGGTCGACTCCCACGTGGGCATCGGCACCGCGGTGACCGCCCGCCTGGTGCCGGGACGCCCCCCGGCGCCGGCCGCGCCACCCGAGCCGCCGGCGCGGACGCTCCGGCTGATCCGGGGCAGCGGTGGCGACGGCGACGGGGCCGGCGACGGCGACGGGGCCGGCGACGGCACGGACCCGACCGGCGACTGACCCGGCCGCCGGCCGCCGGCCGACCGCTGACCGCTGACCGCTGACCGCTGATCGGCAGCCGACCGCTCAGCCGCCGACGCCGGCGAGGGCGGCCCGGCGGTGGGCCTGGGGCGTGACGCCCCGCACCCGCTTGAACGCCGTGGACAGGGCGAACGCGCTGCCGTAGCCGACCTCGTGGGCCACGGCGCCGACGGTCGCCCCCGGCTCCCGGAGGAGGTCGGCGGCCAGGGCCAGCCGCCAGTTGGTGAGGAACGTCATGGGCGGCTCGCCGACCAGCTCGGTGAACCGCCGGGCCAGCGCCGCCCGGGACACGCCCAGCTCGGCCGCCAGCGACGCCACGGTCCACGGGCGGGCGGGCTCGTGCTGGAGGAGCCGCAGCGCCTGGCCGACGACCGGGTCGGCGTAGGCGCGGTACCAGGCGGGCGACTCGGCGTCGGGCCGGGAGAACCACGCCCGCAGCGCCCCGACGAGGAGGAGGTCGAGGAGGCGGTCGAGCACGGTGGCCTGGCCGGGCTCGTCGCGGCCGATCTCGTCGGCGAGGATGCCGACCAGCCGCTCGCTGGCCGCCTCGCCGGGCACGACCACCTGGGGCGGCAGGGCGTCGACGAGCCGGCCGCCGATGGCGGTGCGCTGCTCGTAGACGCCGACCAGCACCACCGACCCGCCGTCGGGGTCGTTGCCCCAGGTGCGCACGCCGAGGCCCATCGACTCGGACAGGTCCTCGCCGTCGAGGGTGGTGCAGCGCTGGCCGGGGTGGATGACGACCTGCGGGGGCGTGGCGGGGTCGTCGGCGAACAGGTAGGGCTCGGGGCCGCGGATGAGGGCGATGTCGCCGGGGGCGATGCGCACGACCTCGCCGTCGTCACGGACGATGCAGGCGCTCCCCCGCACCACCGCCACCAGCGACAGCGGCGACCGGTCCTCGATCCGGACCGACCACGGCGGCGACATCAGCATCCGCAGGAGGAAGGCGCCCCGCGCCCGGGGGCCGTCGAGGAACCCGACCAGCTCGTCCATACCCGGCACTCTAGACGCTCACGAATGGATTCGAGCGTTTGAGCTATGGAGCGTCTCGCCTCGTCGGGTTCTACTGACCCCATGCACGAGCACAGCAACGACCACAACGCCAACGACACCACCGGCACCGTCCTGGTCGTGGGCAGCACCGGCAAGACCGGCCGGCGGGTCGCCGCCCGCCTCGAGGCCCGGGGCATCCCCGTCCGGCACGGCAGCCGCGGCTCCGCCGTCCCCTTCGACTGGGAGGACCCCACCACCTGGGCCCCGGCGGTCGCCGGCGTCGACCAGGCCTACGTGACCTACTACCCCGACCTGGCGCTCCCCGGCGCCGACGAGCAGGTCGCCGAGCTGGCCCGGCTGGCCCGGGCGGCGGGCGTGCGGCACCTCGTCCTGCTGTCGGGGCGGGGCGAGCCGGGAGCGCTGGCCGCCGAGGAGGCGGTGCGGGCCGCCGGTCCCCCGCTCACGGTCGTGCGAGCCAGCTGGTTCGCCCAGAACTTCAGCGAGGGGCTGTTCGCCGACCTCATCGGGTCGGGCACGCTGGCCCTCCCGGCCGGCGAGGTGCCCGAGCCGTTCGTCGACGCCGACGACATCGCCGACGTGGCAGTGGCCGCGCTGACCGACCCCGCCGTCGCGGGCGACGTCTACGAGGTGACGGGGCCCCGTCTCCTGACCATGCACGACGTCGCCACCGACCTGTCGTCCGCCACCGGGCGGCCCGTCACCTACGAGCCGGTGACCATGGAGCGGTTCGCGGCGATCCTCGCCGAGGCGGGCCTGCCCACGGACCTGATCGAGGCGCTCGGCTACCTGTTCACCGAGATCCTCGACGGCCGCAACGCCGGCCTGACCGACGGGGTGCAGCGGGCGCTGGGCCGGCCGCCCAAGGACTTCGCCGACTTCGCCCGCGACGCCGCGGCGGCCGGTGCCTGGGACGTCGGTTCTCCCGCCACGAGTTGACTCCGACCCCCGACATCCGGGCGGCTATTGACCCGACGCGCTACCGTGCGTGGAGCCGCAGGGCTGTCTGGGGGAGTGCCATGGGTGTCTTTCGTCGTCGTCGCGATCGCCAGGACCGCTCGGCCCGAACGGCGGGCCTCGACCCGGCCGCCGTCGCCGAGCGGATCCTGGCCGCCGCCGAGCAGGCGACCGGTGCCCCCGCCCGGCTGGTCGAGGGGCCCGAGGCGGTGCCGGCCGGCGCCGGCCCCGACGCCTGGACGTTCGGTCTCGACACCGACGACGAGCGCTGGTCGGGCCAGCTGGTGGCCCGCACGTCGCCGGTCGAGGTGCTGGCGCGGGAGAGCCGGTGGATCGCGGCGGTCGGCGCCCGGGGCGAGCCGGTGCCGGACCTCCTCCACGACCGCCCCGACGAGGGCATCCTCGTGTTCCGGCCGCCGGGCGGGGAGAACCTGGTCACGCTGATGACCACCGAGCTGATGGCGCTCCCCGAGCTGCTCGCCACCTTCGGCCGGATGCACGCCCGGCTCCACGCCCTGCCCGTCGACGGCCTCGGCGCCGACGGGGACGGGGCCGGCCACGCCGGTGACGGGCGTGCCGCCGATCCCGTCGACGAGCTGGTGGCGCGGGCGGCGACGCTCGGGGTCCGCAAGGCCGTCGACCGGGAGCTCGGCTGGCTGCGGTCCCGGCGGGACGCCCGGACCGACGGGGCGGCGGTCATCTGCCACGGCGACCTGCACCCGGTCCACGTGTTCGTGTGGCGGGGCGACGAGCCCCGGCAGATGGCGGTCAACTGGACGAAGGCCCGGCTGGCGGCGCCGGCGTTCGACGTGGCCGGCACCCTGGCCAGCTTCTGGACCGGCCCGCTGTTCGTGGCCAACGTGGCCCAGCGCACGATGCTGAAGATGGCCCGGGACTCGCTGGCCTCGTCCTACCAGGCCGCCTACGAGGAGGCCGCCGGCCCCCTCGACCCGGCGGCGCTGGCCTACTGGCAGGCGTTCCACCTCGGCCACCTCGCCGTGCACCTGGTCGACGTCCTCCGGGGCGACGCGATCGACCCCTGGCACCCGGCCGCGGCCGTCCCCCAGCCCGACAAGGCGCTGCAGGACGTCCGCAACCGCTTCTGGGAGCTCGCCGACGCCTGAACCCCGAAATTGGGTGATTTCCGGGGGTAGAGCCCCCGGAAATCACCCAATTTCGTCGGGTACCCGCCACCGCGGCGAGCAGTCGAGCCGGGCGAACACGGTGGCGAGGTGGTTGTTCATCTGCACCACCGGATCGGCGCCCGCCACCCGGTCCCAGATGCGGCCGGTGACCTCCCGCGCCGCGGCCGGGTCGTTCCGGAGGATCGCCGCGCCCTCGCCGATGAAGTCGACCACCGCGGCGCGATCGGACCAGTCGGGCATCGGGCGGGCGAAGAGCTGCTGCATCGTCGCCGGGTCGTGGTCGGGGAGGTCGTCGTCGACCGGGCCCGGCGCCACGGCCCGGGTGCCGACCAGCGTGAGCGCGGAGAACGCCTCGGGGTGGTCGAGCACGGCGACCTGGGCCACCATGCCCCCGATGCCGATCCCCGCCAGGTGCGCGGGCCCGCCGCCGAGGGCGTCGACCAGCGCCGCGGCGTCGGCGGCGAGGTCACGCAGGGTGTAGGCCGGCGCCTCCGGGTCGGCGGTGGTCGACTCGCCGCTGTCGCGCAGGTCGTAGCGGACCACGCGGCGCCCGCCGGCGGCGAGGCGCTCGCAGAGCGGATCGGGCCACGACAGCAGCGTCGGCCCGCCGGCGAGCAGGACGAGGGGGTCGAGCTCGGCCCCGAAGGTCTCGATGCCCAGCTCGACCCCGTTGGCGTGGATGGTCGTCATGGCCGCTTCGACCGGCCCGCCGGCGCGAACTCATCGGTCGCGGTGGGCGTGCCTGGCGAACTTGGGTGATATCTGGGGGTAGAGCCCCCGGAACTCACCCAATTTCGGGGAGGTCAGCGGCGGCGGGCGACGATCCGGTAGGCGTTGCCCGCCGAGGAGCGCTCGCCGCGGGCGCGGCGCAGGCGGTCCTTCGTCTCGTCGATGACCTTGGTGACCGCCAGCGCCGGGAGCGCCGCGGTGTAGAGCGCCAGGCGCTTCGCCCGGTGGGCGGCGCCGGGCTCGGGGAGCCACGGCAGGTGCGGGCTGCGGACCCGGGCCTGGAGCCACAGGCCGACGGCGTTGTACAGGTCGCCGCCCATCGTGGCCGGCCCCCGCTCGACCGACAGGACGTCGAACCCGACGTCCCGCACGGCCGCCACCATCTCGTCGCACGCCACGAAGTGCTGGTGCTGCGGCTGCCCCCACTGCCACCAGTACCTCCCCAGCCACCTGGCCCACGGGGACGCCGGGTCGGGCATCTCGATCATCAGGTAGCCGCCGGGCTCCACCACCTTGGCGGCCGCCGCCAGCTCGGCCTTCGGGTCGCGGGTGTGCTCGATGTAGTGGTGCATGCTGACCACGTCGTAGGAGCGGGGCAGGCTGCCGGCCAGGTCGGGGAACTGCCCCCGGTAGGCGGTGTCGATCCGGCCCCGGCGCTGGGCCTCCTCGACGGTGTCGCTCATGTCGAGCCCGTCGATGACCAGGTCGGGCCAGCGCTCCCGGGCGGCCAGCGGGAAGTGGGCGTGGCCGGTGCCGACGTCGAGCCAGGCCTTCGGTGTGTGGTGGCGGGCGAGGCTCTCCACCCGGTTGCGGTAGATGAAGCCGAGGGCGGCGAACGACGTCTCGGCCAGCTCCTCGCCCAGCCCGTCGTAGGCGTCCTCGTAGAAGTGGTCGAGGCCGGCGACCGTGAGCGCCGGGTTCTGGAAGATGTGGCCGCAGTCGCGGCACTCGTCGAGGTGGAACTCGCCGGCCTTGTGCTGCAGGAGGTCGGTGATGTCGAGCCGGCCGCCGATCTCCGGCGACCCGCACCACGGGCAGCGGTCCCGCCGGGGCTCGAACAGGGCCTCGGGCGGGGGTGCGGCCGGCGGCGGCTCGGACGCCCGGCGGAGGTTCCGCTCCCGGGTCGACCGCAGGGCCACCTTGGCGACCCGCAGGTGCTCGGC
>DATCLV010000165.1:0-7441 GCA_036563745.1 Acidimicrobiales bacterium
CGAGGCCGACCTCACCGCCGCCGAGATCACCACCCGCGACATCGACCGGGGCGACTTCCCCCACTTCCTCCTCAAGGAGATCACCGAGTCACCGGTCAGCTTCCGCAAGACCCTGCGGGGCAAGCTGATCGAGCAGCCCGGCGGCGAGGGGCAGCTCACGGTGGCGCTCGGTCCCGAGGTGCTGCCCGACGACCTGCGGGCCGCGCTCCGCTCCGGTCAGGTCCACCGCATCGTCACGATCGGGCAGGGCACGGCCGCCGTCGCCGCCCAGGGCGTCGCCGCCGCGCTCGACCTGTTCTGCCGGGACACCCCGCTGATCGTCGAGTCGCGCCTCGCCACCGAGCTCTCCGGGTTCGGGCTGCGGCCGAACATGGACGACACGCTCGTCGTCGCCATCAGCCAGTCCGGCACCACCACCGACACCAACCGCACCGTCGACCTCGTCCGGTCCCGGGGCGCCCGCGTCGTCGCCATCGTCAACCGCCGCCAGAGCGACCTCACCGACAAGGCCGACGGCGTCCTCTACACCTCCGACGGGCGCGACCTGGAGATGTCGGTCGCATCCACCAAGGCCTTCTACAGCCAGATCGCCGCCGGGTTCCTGCTCGCCGCCGCGGTCGCCGACGAGGTCGGCGGCCACGTCGAGCAGGGGCTGCTGGCCGCGCTGCGCGAGCTGCCCACCGCCATGACCGAGGTCCTGGCCCGGCGGCCCGCCATCGCCGAGGCCGCCCACCAGGTCGCCCCGGCCAAGCGCTACTGGGCCGTCGTCGGCAACGGGCCCAACCGCATCGCCGCCGCCGAGGTGCGGATCAAGCTGTCGGAGCTCTGCTACAAGTCGATCGCCAGCGACGGCACCGAGGACAAGAAGCACATCGACCTGTCGGCCGAGCCGATGATCCTCGTGTGCGCCGCCGGGCTGGAGGGCTCCACCGCCGACGACGTCGCCAAGGAGGTGGCGATCTACCGGGCCCACAAGGCCGCCCCGATCGTCATCGCCACGGACGACCAGTCCCGCTTCGGGGCCGCGCTCCACGTCCTGTCGGTGCCGCCCACCCACCCGGCGCTCGCGTTCGTGCTCTCGGCGATGGTCGGGCACCTGTTCGGCTACGAGGCGGCGCTCGCCATCGACGCCCTGGCGCTGCCGCTGCGGGCCGGGCGGGCCGCCATCGAGCAGCTGACGAACGAGACGTCGGCGTCGGCCTCGACGTCGTCGGGGTCGGGCTCGTCGGGCTCGTCGGGTGACGTGCTGCTGTCCCGGCTGCGCACCGAGCTCGCCCCCGTCGCCCGGCGCTACTTCGACGGGCTGCGGGTCGGGTCGTACAACGGGCAGCTGGAGGCCTCGACCGCCGTGCGGCTGGCCGTGCTGCTCCGCTACGCCACCGGCGTCATCCCGCTCGAGGCGTACCAGATCGACGAGGGCAAGATCGGCACGCCCGCCGTGCTCGTCGACGACCTCACCTCGGCGCTCAGCGCCGCCATCGAGGAGCTCACCCGGCCCATCGACGCCATCAAGCACCAGGCCAAGACCGTCACCGTCGGCATCTCCCGCAGCGACGAGTCGCTGCTCACCGTGCCCCTGGTGCAGGAGGTCCTGGCCGCCGGGGCGCCGCGCGACCGGCTCACCTACGCCGTGCTGCGCACGCTCGCCGACATCAGCCCGGCGTTCGCCGAGGTCCGGGGCTTCACCCGCTACCGCATCGAGAACGTGGCCGACGACGCCGCCGCCACGATCACCGTGGTCGACCGGGGCGGCATCGCCCGCGACCTCGCCAGCCGGGCCGAGCGGTCGCCCCGCCTCCGGGGCACCAAGCACCGGGTCGCCAACGAGCGCGAGGTGCTCGTGGCCCGGGGCCGGTCCGACGGGCGGCCCATCGTCCTCGTGCCCGAGGTCAAGGACGGCCAGTCGGTGGGGCTCACCCTGCTGCACGTGCGCTTCGCCGACCGGCTCCCCACCGGCGTCGCCCGCGGCGTCCTGCAGGGCTACCGCAACCGCTACGCCGTGCTGCGGGACGCCGTCCAGGAGACCGAGGAGACCTTCCGCGACGACGTCCTCGCCACCATCCCGGTCGTCGACCTGATGACCGAGCCCATCAACCAGCTGGCCGACCGCTGGCATGCCTGAGGCGCCGCTGCCGTCCTCGTCGCCCTCGCCGCCCTCGCCGCCGGTCGAGCCCGGGCCCGACCCGCGGGCGGACACCGGGCCGCTGCCGATCCCCGGGCCCGTGCTCGGCGTCGGGATCGACCTCTGCGACGTCGAGCGCCTGCGGACGGCCATGGCCCGCACCCCCGGCATGCGGGACCGCATCTTCAGCCCCGCCGAGCAGGAGTACTGCGAGCGCCGCCGCGACCCGGCCGAGCGCTACGCCGCCCGCTTCGCCGCCAAGGAGGCCGTGCTGAAGGCGATGGGCTGCGGCCTCGGGTCGTGCGCGGTGCGCGACATCCAGGTGCTCAACGAGCCCACCGGGGAGCCCCGGGTGGTGCTGGTCGACTCCGCCGCCGACCTGGCCGCCCGGAAGGGCGTCGCCGGCTGGCACATCAGCCTCACACACACGTCCTCCCTGGCCCAGGCCACGGCGGTCGCCCTCGGCCCGGCGCCGGGGGAGGCGGCGCCCACGCCCCCGTCGACGCCCGGGTCGGGCCCGGCTGGGTAGCCTCGCCGACGGTGCTGCCTGTCGTCACCCCCGAGGAGATGGCCGCGGTCGACGCCGCGGCGCCCGAGCCGGTCGAGGTCCTGGTGGGCCGAGCCGGCGCCGCCACCGCCCGCGAGGCGCTCCGCCTGCTGGGCGGCACCTACGGGCGGCGCGTGCTGGTCGTCGCAGGGAAGGGCAACAACGGGGCCGACGGGCGCGACGCCGCCGCCCGCCTGGCCCGCCGGGGTGTGCGGGTGCAGGTCGTGCCGGCCGGGGAGCCGGTGCCCTCCGGTCCGGCGAGCCGGCCTCACCTGGTGATCGACGCCGCGTACGGCACGGGGTTCCGGGGCACGTACGAGGCGCCGGCGATCCCGGGGGTCGGGGGTGCCGGCGCCGACGCCGGCGCCGACTTCGGCGCTGGCTCCGGTGACGGCCCTGGCACCGGTGCCGTGCCCGTCCTGGCCGTCGACATCCCCAGCGGGGTGTCGGGCCTGACCGGGGCCGTGTCGGGCTCGCCGCTGCCGGCCCGCCGCACCGTGACCTTCGCCGCGCTCAAGCCCGGCCTGCTGTTCCCGCCCGGCCGCGAGCTGGCCGGCGACGTGGTCCTCGCCGACATCGGGCTCGACGTGTCCGGGGCCCGCATCGGGCTCGTCCAGCGGGCCGACGTGGCGGCCTGGGTGCCGTCCCGACCCGTCGCCGCCCACAAGTGGCAGGCCGCCGTCGTGCTGGTCGCCGGGTCGCCCGGGATGACCGGCGCCGCCCACCTCGCCGCCCGGGCCGCCCAGCGGGCCGGCGCCGGGATGGTGCGGGTCGCCACGCCCGGCCTCGCCGTCGACCCGGGCCTGCCCACCGAGGCCGTCGGCGTCCCTGGCGTCGACGTCGACCAATGGGAGCAGGCCGTGGCCGCCCAGCTCGACCGGGCCGGCGCCCTCGTCGTCGGGCCCGGCCTCGGCACCGCCGCCGGCGTGGCCGAACGGCTCCGGCGCCTCGTCACCACGGCCGCCGGGACGCCGCTGCTGGTCGACGGCGACGGCCTCACCGCGCTGGGCAAGGAAGCGCCCGACGCCCTCGCCGGGCGCGCCGTCCCCGCGGTCCTCACGCCCCACGACGGCGAGTTCGCCCGCCTGGCCGGGGCGCCACCGGGCGACGACCGCATCGCCGCCGCCCGGTCGCTGGCCGCCCAGGTCGGCGCCGTCGTCCTCCTCAAGGGGCCCACCACCGTGGTCGCCCACCCCGACGGCCGGGCCCGGCTGTCCACCGAGGGCGACGCCCGCCTCGCCACCGCCGGGACCGGCGACGTCCTGTCCGGCTGCATCGGCGCGCTGCTGGCCCGGGGGCTCGACCCCTTCGACGCCGCAGCCGCCGGCGCCTGGCTCCACGGCCGCGCCGCCCGCCACGGCGACGCCGAAGGGCTCGTCGCCTCGGACGTGGTCGACCTCCTCCCGTTGGCGCTCGCCGACCTCCGGGAAGCGGCCGGGCCGGACAGGGGGCGACGTGCGGTGACCGAGCTGCCTGAGCTGCGGGAGGACCTCTGATGGCACGGGCGTGGGCCGACATCGACCTCGGGGCCGTGGCGCACAACGTCCGGACCCTCCGCCAGGAGGTGGCGCCGGCCCGGTTCTGCGCCGTCGTCAAGGCCGACGGCTACGGGCACGGGGCCGTCCGGGTCGCCCAAGCGGCGCTCGCCGCCGGGGCCGACTGGCTCGCCGTCGCCCAGATCCCCGAGGCCGCCGCCCTGCGGGGCGCGGGCATCGACGCCCCGCTCCTCGTGCTCTCCGAGCCCCGGGCCGAGGAGCTCGACGTGGCCGTCGGGCTGGAGGCGCGGCTCACCGTCTACACCGCCGAGATGGCCATCGCACTCGCCGACACCGCCCGGCGCCGCGGCGCCCCGCCGGTCAACGTGCACCTCAAGGTCGACACCGGGATGCGGCGGGTCGGGGTCGACCCCGGCGACGTCCTCGCCCTGGCCAAGACCATCGTCGAGAGCCCGCGGCTCGAGCTCGAGGGCGTCCTCACCCACATGCCGGTCGCCGACGAACCCGGCAACCCGTTCAACGCCCAGCAGCTCGAGCGGTTCGAGGTCGTCCTCGACGAGCTGCGCCGGGCCGGGATCGAGCCACCCCTCCGCCACGCCGCCAACTCCGCCGGCGCGCTCTGCCACCCCGCGGCCCGCTACGACCTCGTCCGCTGCGGGATCGCCACCTACGGCCTGCCGCCCGCCCCCGGCCTCCCGGGGCTCCCCGACCTCCGGCCCGCCCTCAGCCTGAAGAGCGAGGTGGCGTTCGTGAAGCAGGTGCCCGCCGGGCAGGGCATCTCCTACGGCCTCCGCCAGCGGACCGCCCGCGACACGGTGATCGCCACCGTCCCGATCGGCTACGCCGACGGCGTGTTCCGGTCGCTGCCCCTCGGCGACGAGCCGGCCCAGGTGCTGATCAACGGCCGGCGGCACCCGATGATCGGCGTCGTCACGATGGACCAGCTGATGGTCGACTGCGGGCCCGGCGCCGACGTCCGGCCCGGCGACGACGTCGTGCTGCTCGGCGCCCAGGGCGACGAGCGCGTCACGCCCGACGAGTGGGCGGCCAAGCTCGGCACCATCTCCTACGAGGTGATCTGCGCCCTCGGACCACGGGTCGAGCGCCGGTACACGTCGTGATCACCGACATCGACGGGGTGCGGGTCGGGCACTGGACCGACCCGGTGGCCCGCACGGGCTGCACCGTCGTGCTGTTCCCCGAGGGGACCGTGGCCTCCGGCGAGGTGCGGGGCGGCGCGCCCGCCGCCCGGGAGACCGCCCTCCTCGACCCCACCAAGGCCGTCAGCCGCCTCGACGCCGTCGTCCTCACCGGCGGCTCCGCCTTCGGGCTCGCGTCGGCCGACGGGGTGATGCGGTTCTGCGAGGAGCGGGGCCTCGGCGTGCCCACCCCGGCCGGGCCGGTGCCGATCGTCGTCGGGCTCGGCCTCTTCGACCTGCCCGTGGGCGACCCCGCCGTCCGGCCCGGCCCCGACCAGGGCTACGCGGCCTGCGAGGCGGCGCGGTCCGGGGCGGTGCCGCTGGGGCCGGTGGGCGCCGGGACCGGGGCCACCGTCGGGGCGCCGGCCCCGACCGGCGGCGAGCGGCTGGCCGGGGGCGTCGCCTCGGTGACGGTGCGGTCGGGCGACCTGGCCGTCGGCGTGCTGGTGGTGGTCAACGCGTACGGGGCCGTCGGCGTCGAGGACTCCGTGGACGTGCGGGCGCCGGGTCGGCTGCTCGGCAACACCACGATCGGGGTGGTGGCGACCAACGCCCGGCTCGACAAGGTCGGCTGCCACCTGCTGGCCCAGTCGGCGCACGACGGCCTGGCCCGGGCGATCTTCCCCGCCCACACGCGCTTCGACGGCGACGCGTTCGTCGCCGCCGCGGTGGGCACGCTCGGCGCGGACGGTGGCGTCGGGTCCGGGTCCGGGTCCGGGGCGTCGTCCGGGCCGTCGGCGTCGGCGCCGTCACCGGGGTCGGCCGATCGTGGCGCCCAGCTGGACGCGGCCCGCAGCCTGACCACCCACGCCGTGGCCGCCGCGATCCGCACCGTCGCCCCGCCGTCGCCTGCCGGTTAGGGCCCAGGGGGAGGGGTCCGGGAGAAGTCTCGGGTCGGGGTGCGGGGGCCGTTCCCCACGGTCAGTAGGCTCCTGGCGTGTCACTGATGTGCGCCTACACGCGCTCGGTCGACGAGACGCGCGCCCTGGCGGCGGCGCTCGCGGGCGTCGTGCAGGCCGGCGACCTGATCCTGCTGGCGGGCGACCTGGGGGCCGGGAAGACCGCGTTCGTCCAGGGCCTCGGCCGGGGCCTGGGCGTGACCGAGCCGATCACCAGCCCCACGTTCACGCTCGAGCAGCGCTACGACAGCGACCCACCGCTGCACCACCTCGACGTCTACCGGCTCGAGCAGCTGAGCGAGGTCCTCGACCTCGGCCTGTCCGAGCTGCTCGACGACGGCGGCGTCGTCGTGGTCGAGTGGGGCGACGCCGTGGTCCCGGTCGTCCCCAACGACTACCTGAAGGTGCGGCTGACGATCGGCGAGACCGTCGACGACCGCGTGATCACGTTCCGCTCGGTCGGGTCCAGCTGGACCGAGCGGGCCTTCGCCCTCGCGGACGCCACCGCCCCCTGGCGCGACACCCCGGACGCGCCGGACGGCGCGGTGGACGCCGCCGACGCCCGCAACGGCCGGGACGGCGGGAGCGGCGAGGGCGGCGAGGGCGGCGAGGGAGGTTCGGCGCCATGCTGATCCTGGGCATCAGCACCTCGACCCAGCAGGTGGGATGCGCGATCGGCGGGCACGAGGGCGTGCTCGCGTCCGTGCAGTCGGCCCGGGGCAAGCGGCACGCCGAGAGCCTCGTTCCCGCCATCGACGTCCTACGCAAGCAGGCGCAGGTCGACCTGTCGGAGCTGGGCTGCGTGGCCGTCGACCTCGGCCCGGGCCTCTTCACCGGCCTGCGGGTGGGCATCGCCACCGGCAAGGCCATGGCCCACGCCCTGCGGGTGCCGATGATCGGGGTCACGAGCCTCGACCTGGTGGCGTTCCCGGTGCGGTGGACGCCCCGGCTGATCGTGGCCGCCATCGACGCCCGGCGGGGCGAGCTGTTCGTCGCCACCTACCGGCAGGTGCCCGGCGGCATCCAGCGGATCGGCGACTACCGCGTCGCCTCGCCCGACGACCTGGCCACCGACCTGCTCGCCACCCGCGACGACGTGCTCCTGGTGGGCGACGGTGCGCTCCGCTACGCCGAGGCGTTCGACGACCTCGCCAACGTCGAGCTGGCCGACCAGGGCC
>DATCLV010000668.1:0-3747 GCA_036563745.1 Acidimicrobiales bacterium
ATCGAGGACTATCTGCTGCGGATCGAGGGCCCCGAGCTCTACGACCAGTGGTGGCGGCACGAGATCCCCTTCGACGACCCGCGGGTGGTGGCCGTGGCCGAGCGCGTCGTCGACCTGCTCCGCATGCAGAACGGCGTGTTCGGCACGTTCGAGGAGTCGGGCGAGCGGTCGTCGTCGCAGGCCGGACGGCCCCTGCTGGACGAGCGGGGCTGCGCGCTGTACCGCATGGCCCACTTCCAGAGCCGGGACTGGCCGCCGGGCACCGAGATCGGCCCCGACGGCGACGTCGACGCCTTCCCCCTCCCGCCCGTGGCCGGCAGCGAGGAGGTCCCGGCGCTCACCGGCGGCATCTACGCCGCCGGCTTCTCCGACCGCCGGGCCGTCCAGGCGACGCTGGAGTACATCGCCAGCGAGGACTTCGGGACCGAGCGGGCCACCAACGGCCTCGGCGGGTTCCTGTCGCCCCACCGCGACGTCGACCCCGGCCTCTACGGGAACGAGATGGACCGCCGCGCCGCCGGGTACCTCGCCGACGCCGACGTCGTCCGGTTCGACGCCACCGACCTCATGCCGGGGCCGGTCGGGTCGGACGCCGTGTGGGACGCGATGGTCGACATCGCCGAGGGCGACGTCACCGTGGCGGAGGCGTTCGCCGAGATCGAGCGCAACTGGCCCGACGAGCCCGAGGAGTGATCCCGACGCCGGGTGAGGACCCCGTCAGCGCGACGGCGCCAGCCAGCGGACCGCCAGCGGCGGCAGGGTGAGCACCGCCGAGTGGGGCTGGCCCTGCCACGGGGTGTCCTCGGCCGTGACGTCCGGCTGGACGATCCCCGAGCCACCCCACCGGGTGTCGTCGGTGTTGAGCAGGTCGTGCCAGCCGCCAGCCACCGGCAGCCCCACCCGGTAGCCGTGCCGGGGCACCGGCGTGAGGTTGGCGACGCACACCACCAGGTCGCTCGCGGGGTCGCCGGGAGCGCCCCGCCGCAGGAAGGCGAACACCGAGTGGTCGGCGTCGTCGGCGTCGATCCACTGGAACCCCTCGGGCCGCGTGTCGACCGCCCACAGCGCCGGGTGCTCGGCGGCGACCCGGTTCAGCTCGGCCAGCAGGTCGTGGACGCCCCGGTTGAGGGGCCGCTCCAGCAGGTGCCAGTCGAGCGAGCGGTCGAAGTCCCACTCGGCCTCCTGGGCCAGCTCGGCCCCCATGAACAGGAGCTTCTTGCCCGGGTGCGCCCACATCCAGGCGTACAGGGCCCGCAGGTTGGCGAACCGCTGCCACTCGTCGCCCGGCATCTTCCCGAGCAGCGAGCCCTTGCCGTGCACGACCTCGTCGTGGCTGAGCGGCAGCACGAAGTTCTCGGAGAACGCGTACACCAGCCCGAACGTGAGCGAGTGGTGGTGCCACCGCCGGTGCTCCGGCCGCTTGCCGAAGTACTCGAGGGTGTCGTGCATCCACCCCATGTTCCACTTCTGCGAGAAGCCCAGGCCGCCGAGGTGGACCGGGCGCGACACGCCGTCCCAGGCGGTCGACTCCTCGGCGATCGTGAGGACCCCCGGGTTGTCGCGGTGGACCACGGTGTTCATCTCCTGGAGGAAGGCGACGGCCTCCAGGTTCTCCCGCCCGCCGTGGACGTTGGGCACCCACTCGCCGGGCTGGCGGGAGTAGTCGAGGTAGAGCATCGAGGCCACGGCGTCGACCCGCAGGCCGTCGACGTGCAGCTCCTCGATCCAGTACTTGGCCGCGGCGACGAGGAAGTTGCGGACCTCGTTGCGGCCGTAGTTGAACACCAGCGTGCCCCAGTCGGGGTGCTCGCCCTGGCGGGGGTCGGCGTGCTCGTAGAGCGCGGTGCCGTCGAAGCGGGCCAGCGCCCAGTCGTCCTTGGGGAAGTGGGCGGGCACGTAGTCGACGATCACGCCGATGCCCCGCTCGTGCATGCGGTCGACGAAGGCCCGGAACCCGTCGGGGTCGCCGTGGCGGGCGGTGGGCGCGAACCAGCTCGACACCTGGTAGCCCCACGAGGGCGCGTACGGGTGCTCGGTGGGCGGCAGCAGCTCGACGTGGGTGAAGCCCAGGGCCTGGACGTGGTCGGCCAGCTGGTCGGCCAGGTCGCGGTAGTCGAGGTAGTCGCCGCGGCCGGGCCCGAACCGCCGCCACGACCCCAGGTGCACCTCGTAGACGGCGATCCGCTCGTCGATCGGGTTCCGCTGCGCCCGCTGCTCCCGCCAGGCGGCGTCGGCGTCGCTCCACCGGTGCTGCGACCGGAACACGACGCTGGCGTTGGCGGGCGGGCGCTCGGTGGCCTGGGCCATCGGGTCGGCCTTCAACCGGGTGACGCCGTCGGCGCCCAGCACCTCGAACTTGTAGCGCTGCCCGGGCCCCACGCCGGGGACGAACAGCTCCCACACGCCCGACGAACCGAGGGTCCGCAGCGGGTGGGCGGTGCCGTTCCAGTCGTTCCAGTCGCCGACCACGCGGACGCCCCGCGCCGCCGGGGCCCACACCGAGAACGACGTGCCCTCCACGCCCTCGTGGGTGCGGGGGTGGGCGCCGAGCACCTCCCAGAGCCGCTCGTGGCGGCCCTCGCCGATGAGGTGCAGGTCGAGCGGGCCGAGCGTGGGCCAGAACCCCCACGGCTCCACCGACGTGCGGGTGTGGCCGCCGCCGAGGTCGAAGGTGACGGCGTAGCCGCGGGGCGGCGCCGGCTCGTCGGGCGCCAGCTCCAGCTCGAAGACCCCGGCGGGGTGCGCGCGGCGCAGCTCCCGGTCGGCGTAGCGGGCCTGCTGCGCGCCCGGCCACCAGGCCCGGAGCACGCGGCGGCCGTCGTGGTCGTGGACGCCGAGGAGGCTGTGGGGGTCGGTGTGCTGCCCGGTGGCGAGCGCCTCGTAGGCGGGGTCGAGCGCCGAGGACCCCGCCGGCGCCTCCGGCGGGTCGGGCGACGGCGTCGGGGACGGGCTCGTGGGCGTCGAGGGGGTGGGGTGCAGGCGGTCGCTCACGCCTTGCACCTACCCCTGCTCGCGGCTGAGGACGCGGTCGATGGCGGAGGTGGGGATGCTCACCCACGCCGGGCGGTGGGCCAGCTCGTAGCTCACCTCGTAGACCGCCTTGTCGAGCTCGAAGGCCTGCAGCACCGACTGGCGCTCGTACTCGTCGCCCGGGCACAGCTCGGTGGCCTCGGTGCCCCGGGTGTAGCCGTGCCACAGGGCGTCGACCGCCCGGGCCTCCCACTCGCCGGCCAGCTCGGCCAGCTCCGGGTCGATGTCGCGCCCCCGCTCGACCAGCGCGGCGCGGGCCGCGTAGTGGAACGAGCGGACGAGACCGGCCACGTCCCGCAGCGGCGACGACGGCCGGATCCGCTCGGCCACCGGCCGGCCGGGCTCACCCTCGAAGTCGATCACGAACCACCCGGTGTCGGCCCGCAGGAACTGGCCGAGGTGCAGGTCGCCGTGGATGCGGATCGCCTTGCCGGGGTCGGCCACCTTCAGCAGGCGGGCCAGCGCGATCTCGACCTGCTCCTTGTCGATCACGCCGGGCGGGGTGCGGGCCAGCTGGGCCCGCATGTCCTCCAGCCACAGCTCGGGCTCCGCGTCGAACGTGCCGAACGCCTCGGCCAGCGCCAGGTGCAGCTCGGCCGTGACCTCCCCCAGGCGCAGCGCCTCGGGGCCGAAGTCGCCGCCGGCCTCCTCGGGCGGCAGCCGGCTGCCCAGCAGGTCGCGCAGCGACGTGTGGGCCAGCTGCCAGGCGTCGGTGGA
>DATCLV010000677.1:0-7226 GCA_036563745.1 Acidimicrobiales bacterium
CCCTCCTCGCGCGCCTCGCGCACGATCGCCCGGAGCCCGGCGTAGGCGGCCGGATCGGTGGCCGACGCCGCCTCGGCCAGCTCGGCCTCCAGCCGGCGGGCCAACGCCAGCTCGATGGGGCCCCGCAGCTCGGGTGGCAGCGTGGTGCCGGCGACGGCCAGGGCGACGAGGGTGTCGTGGTAGTCGGTGCGCAGCTCGTCGTAGGCGGCGACGAACCGGTCGGCCAGGCTGGCGGCCGTGGCGTGCAGCAGGTCGTCACCCACCCCGGGCAGCACGCTCTCCAGCCCGAACTCGCGGGGCCCGAACCGGTCGGTGACCAGCCGCAGGAGGCCGGTGATCCGCAGACCCTCGCGGGTGGCATCGGCGAGCTCGGCCACGGCGGCCGCGTCGGCCGACAGGTCGTCGTCGGCGGGGCGCACGGCCCCGAACACCTCGAGGCCGCCCAGGTGGACGGCGCCGTAGGTCCAGACCGTGCGCCGCCGGGTGCGGCGGTGGGTGAGCGCCACCCGTCCCGCCGAGGTGGCGAGGCCGCCCCGGTCGACGATGTCCTGCAGCTGGCGCTCGACGTGGTAGCCGCCCAGCTCGGTGACGGGCCCGTCGCCGGCCAGCAGCTCGACCAGGGCGAGGTGCGACGCCACCCGGGCGGCGTCGGCCCGGGCCGGCTCGACGTGCCGCTGCCAGATGGCGCGGCCGTCGCCCTCCTCCGGGCGGTTCGACCGGGCCTCGGCCAGCACGTCGAGGAACCGCTCGGTGGGCGGCGGCTCGCCCAGCTCCTCGAGGAGGTCGAGGCAGCGGGCGGCGTAGCGGAGGATCTGCAGGGTCTCGATGCCGGCCAGGTCGTTGAAGAACCAGCCGCACGACGTGTACATCAGCAGCGCGTGCCGCTGGCACTCGAGGAGCGTGAGGGCCTCGACGACCGCGCCCTCGTCCTCCGGCGACGCGACCTGGGCGGCGACGAAGTCGTCGTACGACACTGCCCCGAGCAGCACCTCGATGTAGGCGTCGCGAGCGCCCCACGGGTCGTGGAGGACGACCGGGGCCCGCCGCTCGAACACCTCGTTGGCGGTGTCGCGGAGCAGGTCGAGGGCGTTGCGGAGCGGCCGGCGCCACCGCTGGTTCCAGCCGGGCTCGCCGCCGGTGTGGCAGCCGCAGTCGTCGAGCCACCGGCCCACCCCGTGGGCGCACGACCAGGCCGACAGCCGGACCTGCGCCTCCCAGTCGGGCGGGTGGGCGTCGAGCCACTCCGACAGGCTGGGGGTGGCGACGTTGCGGCGGCCGGCCTCGATCGCCATCGCGTAGGCCACGCCCCGCTCGGCGAAGTGGTGGGGGTGGCTGAACGTCTCGCCGTCGCAGGCCACGGCGACGAGGCCGCCCTGCCAGTCGCCGGGGCCCCGACCCTTCGCGCGGGCCACGATCCGGTCGAGCACCACCTGGCTGGGAAAGCCGCCGAAGGCCACGTCGTGGGAGATGTCGCCGTCGTAGACCACGAGGTCGACGCCCAGGTCGGGGCGCGTGGGGTGGCGCCAGCGGTGGACCCGGCGGGTGTCGAGCGCGTCGGTCCCGTCGACGGGCTGCCAGGGCGGCTCGTGGCCGTCGCGGGGCAGGGGGCGGACGGCCTGGATCTGCCCGGGGGCGAGGATCGTGAAGCGCACGCCCTCCTCGGCGAGCACGGCCAGCACCCGGTCGTCGACCGCCGTCTCGGGGAGCCACAGGCCCTCGGGCTCGCGGCCGAACCGGTGGCGGAAGTCGGCCTGGCCCCAACGCACCTGCGTGCGCAGGTCGCGGTCGTTGCAGAGGGGGAGGATGGCGTGCCCGTAGGCCTGGGCGATGGCCCGGCCCCGGCGCCGGTCGGCCTGGAGGATGCGCTCGTAGGTCTCGGGCGCGTGGACCTCGAGCCACGACAGCAGCGTCGGCCCGACGTTGAACGACAGGTGCTCGTAGTTGTCGACGATGGCGACGATCCGGCCCGCCTCGTCGAGGATGCGGGCCCAGCCGTTGGGGCGGTAGGCCTCGGCGGTGATGCGGGCGTTCCAGTCGTGGAAGGGCGCCGCCGACACCTCCCGCGGGACGACCTCCGTCCACGGGTTCTCCCGGGGCGGTTGGTAGAAGTGGCCGTGGAGCACGAAGGCGACGTCCGCCATGCCCCCAACGTAAGGCCTGGCTGTGACAGTCAGGACCTGCGCGGCGAAGGCCCTGGTGAGCGGGGTGCTCGTGCCACCGGCGGCAGGTGATCGCCACGCCGCTGACACCTTCTGACCACCCTGAGTGGCAGGAGTCACGTCGGCGATGTGTTGCGGTTCGATGACACCGACGACAGACTCGTTGCAGACAGCGACAGGAAACTGCGCGCGGCTGGGCCTCCCGGCGGGCAACTGCGAGCCCTTTGCTCCCTTCCCATCGACCCTCGTGGGGTCATTCGCGCGCTCGCAAACGCAAAGGATCGAACCTCCTCATGCAGAAGCTCAAGGCGTTCGCTGCCGCGTCCGCGGTGGCCACCACTTTCCTCGGCGGCGCAGCCGGCATCGCCGGTGCCGACACGACGAAGGCGGGCGACACGCTGTCGGAGCTGTACCCCGACTCGTGGCGCTACGTGTGCGTCGTCAACGTCGCCGAGGGCCGGATCCCCGACTGCGACACGCTGGCCATCGGCCAGGAGCTCCGCAGCGACGTCTCCGCCGAGGAGCGCCACGCCATCGACGTGTGGATGGCCAACGTGCCCCGGCCGGTCGTGACCGAGACCCGCTCGAGCGGCTCCGGCTCCGGCTCGGGCTCGTCGGGCTCCGGGTCGAGCGGCTCCTCGCCGCGGGCCACCCAGCCGGCGCAGCAGCAGCAGGCGGCCCCCGCCTCCAGCGGTGGCGGCGGCTGCGTCCCGGACTACATCGTCCAGCGGGAGAGCGGCGGCGACTACAAGGCCGAGAACCCGACCAGCACCGCGTCGGGCAAGTACCAGTTCCTCGACAGCACCTGGAACGGCTACGGCGGCTACCAGCACGCCTCCGACGCCCCGCCCGCGGTGCAGGACGCCAAGGCGTGCGAGGTCTGGGACAACGGCAACGGCGCCCACCACTGGAACGCGACCCGGTAGCACCGGTCGTCACGAAAGCGACACATTCGGTCGAGGGCGGCGCTCCGGCGCCGCCCTCGCCGCGCCCCGGCAGAGAGCCCGGACCCGCCGGCGCTCAGGCCGCGGCCGAGGGCCGGGCCGGCGCCGGGGCGGGTGCCGGCTGACCGATGCGGTGCCGGAGGACGGTCTGGGCCACCAGGCCGGAGGCGGCCAGGAGGCCGGCGACCACGAAGCCGGCCCGCTCGTTGCCCAGCGACACGACGATGCCGACCAGCGCGGTGCCGAGGCCGGTGGCCAGGTCGAGGAACAGGGTGAAGGTGCCGACGGCGTGGCTGCGCTCGGCCTCGGGCGTGGCGTTCATCACCGCGGCGAGCAGCGCCGGGTACAGCAGCGACATCCCGATCGCCAGGAGGATCGTCCCGGTCCACACGGCCGCGGGCGCACCCCACGCCCCGATCACGCCGACGCCGAGCGCCACCCCGGACAGCGCCAGCGCCGAGGCCCGCCGCCAGCCGAGGGCGTCGGGCAGCCGGGCGGCGACGATGCGGATGACCAGCACCAACCCGGCGTAGACGCCGAGCACCGGGCCGACGTCCTCGAACCCGACGGTGTCGGCGTACAGGGGCAGGAACGCCCCGTAGGCGGTGATCGGCACCAGGCCCAGCGCGGCGACGATGCCGGGCCACAGGGCCACCCGGTGCAGGATCGTGCGCCGGCCGGCGGCCTCGACCGGCTCGCCCCGGGGCAGCAGCACCGACAGCGCCGCGCCCACCCCGCAGGCCACGGCGAACGTGACGAAGACGGTGGTGAAGTCGGTCGCCTTCAGCAGGGCCTCCCCCAGCGGCGGTCCGAGCGCCAGTCCGCCGTAGAGGCACACGGAGAAGTAGGAGGCGGCCTCGCCCCGCCGGTCGTCGGGCGCCAGGTCCTGGTTGATCGTGACGAGCCCGGTGAAGAACGCCGCCTCGCCGGCCCCGGTGACGAGACGGAACGCCATCAGCAGCGGGAGGCTCGTGGCCAGCGGGTAGGCGAGGATCGACACGGCCGCCACCGCCGCGCCCCCGATGACGAGGATGCGGCGGCCGTGGGTGTCGCCGGTCCGCCCCACCCAGGGCCGGAGGAGCGCGGCCGACACGGCGAAGGTCCCGACGGCGAGCCCGACCTGGAACCCGCCGCCGCCCAGCTCGTCCTCCACGTAGCGGGGCAGGATCGGCATCATGGCGCCGATGCCGACGAAGTAGAGGAAGCCGGCGAGGATCACCACGAAGAACGCCGGCGTGAACAGCCGGCGCGGCAGCACGTCGACGTTGTCGGCCTCGGCCCCGGCTCCGGCCCGCGTCCCCACCAGCTCGCCGTCGTACGGCGTCGATGCGAAGGTCTCTCCCACAGCGCCCGCCTGCCTACCAGCGGGAGGGCGGTTTGCCTCGCGCGCGAAGCGGAATTTCAGCCGCCGTCGAGGGCGACGACGACCGCGCCGACCTTGTGGCCGCCGTCGACCCGCCGGTGGGCCTCGGCGATGTCCGCCAGCGGCACGGTGCGGTCGATGACCGGCCGCAGCACCCCGTTGCCGGCGAGCGCCATGAGCTCCTCGTAGGCGTCGGCGCCGACGGGGTCGGCGTTCATCCCGGTGGTGTGGACCGGCTTCTGCCAGCCGGCGGCGATGGTGGCGCCGAGCCCGCCCGAGACCATGAGGAACCGGCCACCCGGCTTGAGCTGACCCTTCATCCGGCCGAAGGGGGTGCTGCCGTGGGTGTCCATGATGAGGTCGTAGCGGTCGGCGCCCCGGGTGACGTCGACCTTCGTGTGGTCGAGCACCTCGTCGGCGCCGAGGCTCTCGACCAGCTCGGCGTTGGCGCCGCTGCAGACCGCCGTGACCTGCAGGCCGCGGTGCTTGGCGAGCTGCACGGCCATGGTCCCGACCGCGCCGGAGGCCCCGTTGACGAGGATCCGCTCGCCGGCGACCGGCTTCCCCAGGTCGAAGAACGTGAGCGCCGTGCCGCCGCCGAAGAGCAGCGCGACGGCGTCGGCGTACGACCAGCCGTCGGGGATGCGGGCCAGCGTCCCGTCCTGGGCGACGACGACGTGCTCGGCGTGGCAGCCGAAGTCGAACCCGCGGGACACGACCACGCGGTCGCCGACCTGCCAGCGCTCGACGCCGGGGCCGACGGCGTCGACCTCCCCCGCCGCCTCCACCCCGAGGATCGGCTGCTTGGGCGCCGACCACCCGAACTTCAACCGGACGGCCAGGCCCATCCCCCGCGGCACCCGCAGCGCCCGGACCCGGGAGTCGCCGGAGCTCACGGTGGTGACGTGGGCCCGCACCCGGACCTCGCCCTCGCCCGGCTCGGGCGTGGGCACGTCGCGGACCTCCACCACCTCCGGGGGCCCGTACCGGGTGACCACCGCCGCCTTCATGGCCGACCGCCCCGCATGCCGCGACCGTACCAACCGGCTCCGCGAACAGCACGGGTCTGCTGCTCGATGCGTGCCGATGCCCACACCCTCCGAGTTTGTGGTAGACGGAACCGGGTGGCACGGCGCAGGACATGGGCCGGTGTCGCGGTGGCCGTGAGCTCCCTCTGGCTGTGGCGGCGATGGGCCGGCACCCGGGAGCGGGGCGCCGAGGCGGGCCCCACCTCCGACGACGCGAGGAGCCGCGCGCCCGTGCGCCGGTCCCCCGATCCGGGGGTCGCGGCCGACGCCGCGGCCGCCAGCGACGCCGCCGCGGCCGCGCGGGCGGCGGCCGCCGAGGCCGCGGCGGCCAGCGACTTCGCGGCGACGGCCCGGGCGGCGGCGTCGGAGGCCCGCCGGCGGGAGCGGCGGCTGCGCTGGCTGCGGCGGGCGGTGGTCAGCAACGCCGGCACGTCGCTGCTGACCGGCGCGGTCCTGGCGGCGGCCGTGTTCGTCGCCACGTGGCGCCTGGAGCAGAACCTGATGGACGAGGCGTCCCGCCGCGACGACATCCGGTTCGTGCGGGAGCTGGCCAGCGGCGAGCCCGGGGAGGCCGGGAGCGGGGGTGACCGCGTGCTGTCGTTCAGCGGGTTCGACCTGCGGGAGGGCACCTTCCGGGGCTTCTCCTTCGTCGGCGCCGACTTCTCCCGCAGCCGGCTCGAGCGGGCCGACCTCTCCGACGCCGACCTGCGTGACGCCGACCTGTCCGACGCCGACCTGTCCGGCGCCAACCTGAGCGACGCCGACCTCGCCGACGCCCGCCTCATCGACGCCGACCTCAGCCACGCCAACCTGGCCGACGCCGACCTCGACCCGGCGTGGCTCGACGGCGCCGACCTCCACGGGGCGTCGCTCACCGGCGCCGACCTGCAGGGCGCCAACCTCAGCTCGACCGACCTGCGCGGCGCCGACCTGACCGACGCGAGCCTGCAGGGCACCTACCTGCGGCGGGCCCGGCTCGACGGTGCGGTGCTGGCCCGGGCGGTGCTCACCGACGCCGATCTGCGGGACGCCGACCTGTCCGGTGCGGACCTACGGGGCACCGACCTCACCGACGTCGATCTCGGCAACGCCGACCTGACCGGGGTGCAGCATGACGACGACACGATCTGGCCGACCGGGTTCGTCCCACCGGACTGACCGGGCCCACCGCGCCGACCACGCCCACCGCGCCGACCACGCCCACCGGGCCGACCGCGCCCACCGGGCCCGCCGGGCCCTCGGGGCTGCCGCGGTCGCGGTCGTGGCGCTCACGCTGGCCGACCTGCCGGCCTGCGGCGCCGGCGTGGAGGGGCCGCCGGAGCGGCGCGAGCGGGTGACGGTCGTGGGCCCCGAGCTGGAGAACGAGCTGGCCAACATCCAGGACGCCTTCGCCCCGTTCGAGGAGGCGACCGGCATCGAGGTGGTCGTGACCGGCAGCTCCCAGTTCGAGGAGCGCATCGTCAACCAGGTCGCCGGCGGGCACCCGCCCGACATCGCCCTGTTCCCCCAGCCCGGCCTGCTCCGCCAGCTCGCCGACGCCGTCGTCCCGCTCCCCCGCCCGCTGGTCGAACAGCTGCGGCAGGACTTCGACCGGGAGAGCCGGCTCGACCTCGTGACCGTCGACGAGCAGGTGCTGGGCGTGCCCGCCAGCGCCGACATGAAGAGCCTCGTCTGGTACAGCCCCCGGAAGCTCCGGGACGCCGGCGTGGAGGAGCTGCCGACGACGCTCGAG
>DATCLV010000026.1:0-8736 GCA_036563745.1 Acidimicrobiales bacterium
CCGCCACCGCCACCACCGCTCCCACCGCGCCCCTGCGCCTGGGCCTGGGCCGCCCGGGCACGGGCCTCCCGCGCCGCCTGCTCCTCGGCCAGCCGCCGCGCCAGGGCCGCCTGCTCCTCGGCGATCTTCCGGGACAGCTCACGGTCGACCGCCTCGAGCTGCGCGGCCTCGGCGAGCTTGCGGTCGAGGGCCGCCGCGGTCTCGTCGGCGAACGCCTGCTGCTGCGCCTGGGCCGCCTCGACCCGGGCGAGCGCCTCGGCCGCCTCGGCCCGCTTCCGCTCGGCGTCGGCGGCGGCCGCCTCCTTGTTCTGCCGCTCGATCTCGACGTCCTCGTGGGCGGCGGTGAGCTGATCGAGGACGTCGGCGTCCTCGGCGGCCTGCAGGTCGATGAGCGCCTGCTTCACGGTGGCGTCGGAGATCGAGCGGGCGTCGAAGGCGTCGAACAGGTGCTCCGAGGGCGGGTTCATGTACGCCTCGGCGACAAGCCGCTGCCGGGCGGCGTCGAGCTCGCCGACGCGGGACAGGGCCTCGGCCACCGCGGCCTCCGCCTCCACGACGTCGGCCTCCGCCTCGACGACGACCCGCTGCGCCTCCTCCAGCCGGGCCTGCTGGGTGGCGACGTTGTCGGCGAGCGTCGCCAGCGTGGCGGCCAGCTCGGAGCTGCGGGCCTCCAGCACGTCGACCTCGATGGCGACCTCGCCCCGCCGGGCACGCACCTCGGCCTGCTGCTGTTGCGTCGACTTCCCCGACGACCCGGACCCCGACCCGGACCCCGACGGACCGGTCTGCGCCGAGCTGGAGGTCGGCAGCACGGCGAGGGCCAACAGGCCGAGGACGGCCAGCAAGCGCAGCGGCGTTGGGAAACGAAGCTCCTGCATGGGCCACCTGACGTGACCGCCTGCCCACGCAGAGCGGTCACGTCAGATGCGGAACGTACCATCCCGTTCCCCCACGGAAAGGGACCCCGACGCCGCGCTCGCGACCTGCCCCCGACGCCGACGCCGACCGTCGGGCGAGCCGGCCCGTGGACGAGGGAGCAAGCTCCCGTGTTCAGGGCCAGGTTCGGGTCAGCCGCCGGTGGTCGACCAGTGCCAGGGTTCGCTGGGGAGGTTGTAGAGCCCGTAGGTCGCGGCGTTGGCGTCCATCCACACGAAGCACGGGCTGCTGTGGCTGGGGATGACGCCCCCGCCGTTGCAGGTGAAGTCGATGGCGAGGCCGCGCTCGTGCATCGACGTGCCCGGTCGGGCCGTCGGCGGGTTGCACTCCGACGCCGGCGCCTCGTAGATGAGGTAGTCGGTGGTGCCGCAGTTCTTCTTGCGCAGCTCGATCTGGGCGTCGGAGCTGCGCCACCCGCCGCCGCACATGTTGACGCCGGCGGCCGAGGCGTCGTTCAGCAGGTCCTGCACCGCCGCCGAGATGCCGCTGTCGACGGTGATCGTGCCCAGCCCGGCGGGGCAGGTGACCGTGGCCAGCTCGCCGGTGGGCGGCCCTGCGGTGGCCCGCTGCCGCGCCGCCTCGGCGGCCGCGGCCTCGGCGGCCCGCCGCTCCTCCTCGGCCCGCCGGCGCTCCTCCTCGGCCTGCAACCGGGCGGCCTCGGCCTCGAGGAAGGCGACGGCCTCGGCGAACGCCTGGGCGTCGGCGATCTCCTTCAGCTTGGCCGCCAGGGCGGCCTGCTCCTGGGCCAGCTGCTCGGCCATGGCCGGGTCGACGGCGCGCAGGGCCTCGGCCTCGGCGAGGTCCTTGTCGAGCTGCTCGCTGACGGCCAGGACGAAGTCGGTCTGCTGGCTGGTGGCGGCCTGCAGGTCGGCGCGCTGCGCCTCCTTCTCGGCCCGCTTCTGCTCGGCGGCGGCGGCGATCTCCGCCTGCGCCGCCTTCTCCTCCTCCAGTTGCCGCCGGGCGGCCTCGAGCTCGGCGAGGGTGGCGGCGTCCTCCTCGGCCTGGATGGCGAGGAGCGCCTGCTTGACCGCCGCCTCGTTGGCGGAGCCGGCGGTGAGCGTGTCGAAGATGGCGTCGCCGGGCGGGTTGACGTAGGCGGTGGTCACGACGTCGTCGCTGTCGGCGACGAGGTCGGCGATGACCGCCTCGGTCTGGGCGACGACGGAGGTGGCCTCCTCGAGCTCGGCCTGGGCGGCCCGCACCGCGTTGTCGGCGGCGTGGAGGTCGGCGAGCTGCCGGCTGACGTTGACCTCGATCTCCTCCAGCGTGCCGATCACGTCGGCCGGCTCGCCCTCGGCGACCTCGACGGGGATGTCGACGATGGCCGTGTCGCTGTACTCGGCGCTGCCGGAGGGGTCCTCCTGCCCCGGGACGGCCGGGGACGCCGGAGACCCGGGAGACCCGGGGGACGCGGGCGACGACGGGGACGCGGGGCGGGCGTCGCCACGGGTCGGCACGAACGTGCCCAGCGCCGCCACCACCAGAACCGCTGCGACGATCCGTCGCCCGAGCCTTCCCGCACCATGGCCAGTCCCCGACCGGCCGTCTTCGTCAGCGCGTCGCAAGCGCGAGTACACGTCCCTCCCCCTCCGGAACCCGGTGGGTCACTCCGTCCCAGCGATGTCGCTTCCCCCACGGGGGAGGAAGTCATCGACACGGGAACGTAACAAAGATCGATGTGCCTGTCAGCACGACGGCGGGTGAGACTCCGGGGATGAGCGACACGGGTGCAAGCACCGAGAACGGCGGGACCGGCGAGCTGCAGGTGGAGGTGCGCGACGGCGTGGCCGTGCTGACGATCGCCGCCCCGGAGCGGCGCAACGCGCTCACCCTCCCCCTCACCGACGACATCGTCGCGGCCGTCGACCGCCTCGAGGCCGACGACGACGTCCGTGCCCTCGTCGTGACCGGCGCGCGCCCCGCCTTCTGCGCCGGCGCCGACCTCTCCCACCTCGGCTCCAGCCAGCGGGAGGGTCTCAGCCAGATCTACCAGGGGTTCCTGCGGATCGGGCAGTCGCCGCTGCCCACGATCGCCGCCGTGAACGGTGCCGCGGTCGGCGCCGGGGTGAACCTGGCGCTCGTGTGCGACGTGATCCTGGCGGGCGCGTCCGCCCGCTTCGACACCCGCTTCCTCCAGCTCGGACTCCACCCCGGCGGCGGGCACACGTGGATGCTGCGGCGCCGGGTCGGGCCGCAGGCCGCGGCGGCCACGGTGCTGTTCGGGGAGGTGCTGGACGGCGCCGAGGCGGCCCGGGTGGGCCTGGCGTGGCGCCAGGTGCCCGACGAGGACCTGCTCCCCACCGCGCTCGAGCTGGCGGGCCGGGCCGCCGCCGCCCCGCCGGACCTGGTGCGCGAGGTGAAGCGGACGCTCGGCGACGTGCCCTCGATCGCCACCCACCCCGAGGCGGTCGAGCGGGAGCTGGACGTGCAGGTGTGGTCGCTGAACCAGCCGGCGTTCCAGGAGCGGCTGGCCGCCCTCCGCCAACGGATCAGCACCCGCTGACGGAGGAAGTCACGGTCACGTTCGAGGCGCCGATCCGGCCGGCGCCCGGACCCCCCTGGTCGCCTACTCGCCCTCGTCCGGTGCCGCCGCCGCGGCGGCGTCGGGCGACCCGGCCGCGTCCGGCGACGTGAACGTCAGCGTCTCGAACAGCCGCTCGGCGAAGGCGTCGTGGCCGTCGGCGTGCTCGCTGGTGACGATCAGCGAGTAGACGACCCCGGCGGGGCTCACCACCAGCAGCTCCGAGCCCTCGATCTGCACGGTCTGCGGCTCGGCGTCGGGATCGTCCGGGTCGGACGGCTCGACCTCGGTGCTGTAGCGGATCACCACCGTGGGACGGTCGGCGTCGGTGACGGTCCGGATCGTCGGCTCGACCAGCCCGGCCTCGGTGGCCAGCTGGCGGGCGTACTCGTAGAGCGCGGCGGCCGTGGTGATGCCGGTGCCGGGCGCGGCCCGCACCTTGAGGTCGGTCACCCGGTCGTCGGCCTCGACGCCGGCGGCGTAGAAGATGCCACCGGCCTCGGCGGTGGCGTGGGCGGCGTCGGCGAACCCGGGCACCGCCGGGTCGGCCTGCCGGAGGGCGTCGAGGCCCTCCTCGGACAGGACCACCGCCTCCCACTGCTCGGGGATCGCCAGGCCGAAGCCCAGCGCCGGCAGCGGGACCTCGCGCCAGCCGTTGGGGGCGGAGATCTCCAGGTCACCGGCATCAAGCGTGGTCGACGTGGTGTCGTCGCCCGAGCCCTCGGCCGCTTCGGACCCCGGGGCGCCGTCGCCGCGCTCCTCCCCGGCGCCGCTGTCGTCGCTGCAGGCGGCGGCGCCGACCAGCAGCGCGCCGCAGGCGGCGAGGACGGTGAGGCGTTCCCGCTGCGCCCGCCACCCGGCCCGGCTCACGAGAGCCATTCCCGGACCAGCTCGTCCCCCCGCTCCTGCCACTCCTCGACCGTCATCGCGTAACGGACGTGGTCTTCCCACACGCCGTTGATCTCCAGGTAGCGCAGGGCGATGCCCTCGTCGCGCAGCTTCAGCTTCTCGACCACTCTCCGACTCCGATGGTTGCGGGGGATGATCGAGATCTGTACCCGATGGAGGTGCAATTGATCGAAAGCGAACCGGATGACCAGAACTAACCCCTCAGGGGTGAGGCCCTGCCCGGCCTGCGCCTCGTCGATCCAGTAGCCGACGTAGGCCGACTGGAACGGCCCCCGCTGGACCGACGACAGGTTGATCTCGCCGGCGAACCGACCCGCCACGAACATGCCGAACCCGAAGCCGGTGCCGAGCTGCCGCTCGCGCTCCCGGGCGCTGCACCGCATGGCGAACGCCTCGCGGGACTCGACGACGTCGGGCATCCCGGGGGTGCGGGCCGGCTCCCAGGGCGTCAGCCAGCCGGCGTTGCGGCGGCGCACCTCCTGCCAGGCGGGGAAGTCGGCAGGCGTCAGCGGCCGCAGCAGCACCCGCCGACCGACGAGGGTGGTCACGGCCGACCACCTCGCTTCCCGGGGCGCCCGACGGCACGAGCGCCGGCGCCGGCGGGATCGAGGTGCAAGGGGAACATGGCGTTGACGGTAGTCAGAGCTGCGACAGGACGAGACCGTCGAGGATGTCGTCCTCCGACACCACCAGCTCGTCGAAGCCGAACCGGCGCAGGATCGCCACGAGGACGCAACAACCGCCGACGATGACGTCGGCCCGGGCCTCCTCCAGCCCGGGGTTGTGGATGCGGTCGGCCCGTGCCTCGGTGGCGAGCGTGCGGAAGACGTCCTCGGCGGCGTCGCGGGTGAGGCGGAAGTGGTGGATGCGGTCGCGGTCGTACTCGGCGAGGCCCATCTCCACCGCGGCCACGGTGGTGATGGTGCCGGCGACCCCGATGAGCGTCCGGGCGTCGCCGACCGTGGGCAGCTCGCGCCGGACGTCCTCCAGGTAGGTGTCGACCAGGCTGATCGCCGCGCTGAGCTCCTCGGGCTGGGGCGGATCGTGGAGGAGGAACTTCTCGGTGAGCCGGACGCAGCCGACGTCGACCGACAGGACCCCGTCGACCTGGTCGCCGCTGCCCACCACGAACTCGGTGGAGCCGCCGCCGATGTCCACGACGAGGAAGGGGGCGGGCTCGCCGGCCAGGCCCCGGGTGGCGCCGACGAACGAGAGGCGCCCCTCCTCGTCGCCGCTCAGCAGCTCGGGCCGGCGGCCGACGACGGCCTCGACGCGGTCGAAGAAGTCCTCGCGGTTGGCGGCGTCGCGGGCGGCCGACGTGGCGGCGACCCGGAGGCGCTCGACGCCGTGGGCCTCGAGGTCGCGCTGGTAGTCGCGGAGGCAGGCGACGACCCGGTCGACCGCCTCGTCGGCCAGCGCGCCGGTGGCGGCGACGCCCTGGCCGAGGCGGGTGATCGTGTTGCGACGGACGAGCGTGGTGATGTCGCCGTCGCCGTTCGGCGCTGCCACGAGGACCCGGGTGGAGTTGGTGCCCAGGTCCAGCGCCGCGATCGCTGCCTCGCTCATCCGTCCGACGCTACCGGCCACCCGTCGGCCGTCCGCCAGTCGGCCCGCCCGGAGATCAGGATTCGACCGGCCGGACGGCTGGACGGACGTGCAGCCGCTCGTCCGGCCGCCCGTGCAGCCGCTCGTGGACCCAGCGACCGACCGGGTCGTCGCCCCCGGCCAGGAACCAGGCGTAGTGCGCGTGCAGGCACTTGACCCCCAGCCGGGTGCCGGCCACGCCGCCCGACGGCCGGGGCCCGGCGTGGTCCGGGGGCAGGGCGGCGTCCCGTTCGGCCCGGTAGCGCTCGTGGGCCGCCGCCAGCTCGGCCGGGTCGACCGCGGCCTCGGCGGTGTCGACCCCGCCGGTGCTCTCCAGGCGCCCGACCTCGGTGCGCTCGGGCTCACCGACCAGCCAGTAGCGGGTGGGCATGGGCGTGCCGTCGTCGAGCAGCGGGTCGTTGCGGATGACGAGCGGCGAGCCGTCGGCGTGGCGCACGACCACCTCGAACCCGCCCTGAGCAGGGCGTCCGAGCAGTCGCTCGACCTCGGCACGGTCGGATTCGGTGGTTGCCACGGTCGCAGTGTGCCATCCGACCGGCCGTCCTCTAGGCGGCCCTACCTACCAGTAGGTAGGCTGATGGTGTGCCAACGCCTCGCGAAGCCCACGCCGACCTGTTGAACCAGCTCGAGCCCTACGTGGCCGAGCTGCTCGACCGCCACACGAGCCAGGCCAAGGAGTGGTTCCCGCACGAGCTCGTGCCGTGGAGCCGGGGGCGGGACTTCGAGCCCGACTGGGAGTGGACCCCCGACGAGACCCACCTCCCGGAGGAGGTCCGGTCCGCCCTCTTCGTCAACCTCCTGACCGAGGACAACCTCCCCTACTACTTCCGCACCATCGAGGCGATGTTCGGGCGCGACTCGGCGTGGGGCGAGTGGGTCCGCCGGTGGACGGCCGAGGAGGGCCGCCACTCGATCGTCATCCGCGACTACCTGACCGTCACCCGCTCGGTCGACCCGGTCGCCCTCGAGCGGGCCCGGATGGCGCAGGTCCAGTGCGGCCAGGTGCCCGAGCCGGAGACCCCGGCCGACGGGCTCGTCTACGTGGCCCTCCAGGAGCTGGCCACCCGCATCGCCCACCACAACACCGGCAAGGTGGTCGACGACCCGGTCGGCTACGAGGTGATGAAGCGGGTCGCCTCCGACGAGAACCGGCACTACCTCTTCTACCGGGACCTCTCGGCGCGGGCGCTGGAGATCGACCCGTCGGCCATGGTGCTCGCCATCGAGCGGCAGGTCCGCAACTTCGAGATGCCGGGCACCGGCATCGTCGACTTCTCCACCCACGCCCGCGCCATCGCCCGCGCCGGCATCTACGACTTCAAGGTCCACCACGACAGCATCCTGCTGCCGGTCGTCGTGCGGCACTGGGGCATCGAGCACCTCACCGGGCTCACCGACGAGGCCGAGCAGGCCCGCGACTCGCTGCTGCACTTCATCAGCCGGGTCGGCAAGGCGGGCCAGCGCCAGGCCGAGCGCCGCGAGCGGGCCCTCGCCGCGGTCTGACCCGCCGGCTCCCCGACCCCTCTGACCTCGCAGATCAGTTCTCGCTGATCAGTTCTCGCTGATCAGTCCTCGCCGGGCGTGGTCGTCGTCGTGGTGGTCGTGTCGGGCGTCGGCTCGGCCACCGGGGCCGGCAGGACCGCGTACGGCTCCTCGCCCGGGAACACCCAGCCGTAGTCGCTGCGCGCCCGCATCTCGATCTCCTCGTCGTCGCGCAGGCGCTCGACCTCACGGCGCATCCGCTCGTTGGCCTCGGCGATCTTGTCGAGCCGCTCCTGGGCCTCGTTCGTGGCGGCCCGCTGGTTCAGGAACGTGCGCACCGGGAAGATCCCGTAGACGAGCACGGCCACCAGCGCCGACGACGCGGCGATGAGGCCGATCTCCCGCACCTTGGCGGCCCGCTGCTCCCGGGCCTCGGCGCTGTCGGCGGCGAGCGGGTCGGCGAGCGCGGCGTAGACGGCGCTGACGATGTTGTTGAGCCGCTGGGGTGGCCGCAGCGGCAGCGTCCGGCGGGTGCCGTCGCCGGCGTCGGCCGAATCGGGCGTCGATCGGTCGAAACGGCCGGTGGTGACCGTGGAGCCCTTCGTGCCGGTGCCGTCGCTGGGGACCCGGGCGCTCCGGGTGCTCCGTGTGCTCCGGGCCCGCCGGCGCGCCGACGGGTCGGCGGCGGCCAGGGCGCGGGGCCGGGGGCGGCGGAAGACGACGTCGCCGCCCGGGCCACCGGGGAAGTCCGGGGGCAGGGCGCCGGCGTTGCTGCCGGGCCAGCGGGCGGCCAGCCGACCGGGGCCCGACGGCGAGGTGGCCGGGGCACGACGGGCGGTCGGGTGGGCGCGGCGGCTGGCGGCGACCGCGGGCTGCACCCGGGCGTCGGCCGCCGCCACCAGGCGCTTCTTCGGTCGCCGGGGCGGCCGGCGGTCGCGCTCGGCCGCGGGGATCGGCCGCGGCTCCCACCGTGGCCGCTGCGTGCCGGGCTCTTCCGGCACCGGAACGGGGTCGTCTGCCCGGGCGCGGTCGCCGGGCTCGTGGTCGTCGTCGGGCTCGTGGTCGACGTCGGGCTCGTGGTCGACGTCGGGCTCGTGGTCGTCGTCGGGCGCCGACCGGGCGCGGTTCGCCAGGTCCCGCGCGGTCGGGCGGCGGCGGGGCGGCAGGGCCTCGTCGCCGCGGCGGTACCAGGACGGCGGTCGCCGGCGGACCTCGTCGTCGTCCTCGTCGTCGTCGGCGACCGGCTCGACGTCGGCCGCGGCCCGGGGGTCGGTCGCGTCAGG
>DATCLV010000688.1:0-8341 GCA_036563745.1 Acidimicrobiales bacterium
GTCGAGCAGGCCCGCAAGGCCGACGGGCCGGTGGCGGTGCGGCTCTACTGGCTCGTCTACCAGGACGTCCTCGCCCTCTGCCGGTTCCCGTTCGACATCAACGAGATCCACCGGCTCTCGTCCGGCAACCCGGAGGAGTTCGAGCGCTACTGGGTCGAGCGCCAGCACCTCAACGACGAGGTCGAGGCGCTCATCGCCGAGGGCATCGCCGCCGGCGAGCTGCGCGAGGTCGACCCGCGGCTGGCGGCGCTGACCCTGCTAGCCAACGACGAGGCCACCCAGAACTGGTACCGGCCGGTGGCGGGCCGGCGCCTGGCGGGCCGGTCGGACCCGACCCTCGGCGACTACACCCCGGAGGAGATCGCCGACCACGCGGCCGAGGCCGCGCTCCGCCACCTGCTGGTGCGCACGGCCACGATCGACGCCGTCCGCGCCCGCGCCCTGGCGCGCTGACCCACGCGGCGTGGTGCCCGGGTCACGAAGCCGTCAGCAAGTCGAAACGGGCTGTTGTTTCTAAGGACATTCGACAGAAATGGGTGGACCCCTACGGTCGCGGCCGCGCACCGATCGCACCGCTGGAGGAACCGCCCGTGCCGACGACGTCCCGATCCCGATGGGCCTGGCTGCTGCTCATCCCGCTGCTCGCCACGGTCGCCGCCTGCGGCAGCGACGACGAGGGCGACGACGCCGCGGACGAGGCCGCCGAGGACGAGTCCACGGGCTCGGGTGGCGGGAGCGACGACCCCATCACCCTCGGCTACAGCGCCTGGCCCGGCTGGTTCGTGTGGGCCGTCGCGGACGAGGCCGGCATGTTCGAGGAGGCGGGGGTCGAGGTCGAGCTGACGTTCTTCGCCGACTACCTCACCTCGCTGGAGGCGATGGCGGCCGGCGAGCTCGACGCCAACAGCCAGACCCTGAACGACACGCTCGTCTCGGTCTCGACCGGCGCCGACCAGCGGATCGTCATCGTGAACGACAACTCGGCCGGCAACGACGCCATCATCGCCGACGAGTCGATCCAGTCGATCGCCGACCTGGAGGGCAAGACCATCGCCGCCGAGCAGGGCGTGGTCGACCACTTCCTCCTGCTGCAGGGCCTCGCCACCGAGGGCCTCACCGAGGACGACATCGACTTCCGTCCCGCCCTCACCGACGCCGCGGCCACCGGCTTCGCCGACGGCGAGTTCGACGCCGTGGGCGTCTTCGCCCCCTTCACGCTCACCGCCCTGGAGCGGCCGGGCTCGCACGTGCTCTTCGACTCGTCCGACTTCCCCGGCACGATCCCCGACCACCTGGTGGTGACGCCGGAGCTGGTGGAGGAGCGGCCCGAGGACGTCCAGAAGCTGGTCGACGCCTGGTACGCCACGCTCGACTACATGGCGGCGAACCCCGACGAGGCGCTGGCGATCCTCGCCGAGGCCGCCGGCATCAGCACCGAGGAGTACGCCCAGCTCCAGGCCGGCACCCGGCTGTTCAGCGCCGAGGAGGCCCTCGAGGCCTTCGAGGCCGACGAGGCGCCCGTCGGGCTGCGGCCGATGGCCGAGCAGGTCAGCGAGTTCCTGGTCGACTCCGGGCTCGCCGAGGAGGCGCCCCCGCTCGACGACCTGTTCGAGCCCTCGTTCACCCAGGACCACCTCGACCGGAGCGGTGGCTGACGGTGGCTGACGACCTCGGGGGAGGCCGGCGGCGCCGAGGGCGGCGTCAGGGGAGGGGGCGACCGCCGTCGCCGCTCCTCGACATCCGGGGCCAGCTGCCCGGCAGCGCCCGGACCGCCCTCGGCTGCCTGGGCCTCGCCGCCGTGGTCGGCCTGTGGCTGTGGGCGTCGAGCCGGGAGACCAAGGGCATCGTCGTGCCCTCCCCGGCCGAGACGTTCACCGCCCTCCGGGAGCTGCACGAGGACGGCGACCTGTGGGACGCGCTCGAGGCGTCCGGCGGCCGGATCCTCTACGGCTACTCGATCTCGATGGCCATCGGCGTCGTCCTGGGCGTGCTGATGGGCTCGGTGGTGTCGGTCGAGGCGCTGTTCGAGGCGCCGATCGGGTTCATGCGCTACGTCCCGGCCGGGGCGCTGACGCCGCTGATGATCCTGTGGCTGGGGATCGACGAGGCCCCGAAGGTCACGCTGATCGTGATCGGCACCGTGTTCTTCAACGTCCTGATGGTCGCCGACGTCGCCCGGGCCGTGCCCCGGGAGCTGATCGAGGCCAGCTACACGCTGGGCGCCCGGCGCGGGACGGTCCTCACACGGATCGTGTTCCGCCACTCGATCCCCGGGATGGTCGACGTCGCCCGGATCAACCTGGCGGCCGGGTGGCTCATGCTGGTGGTGGCCGAGCTGCTGGCCGCCGAGCAGGGCCTGGCGGTGACGATCGTCAAGGTCCAGCGGCTGCGGGGGTACGACACGATGTTCGCGATCCTGCTGGTGTTCGGCCTCGTCGGCATCCTGTCCGACCTCGCGCTGCGCTGGCTGCGCAACGCCTCGGCCCCGTGGGCCCGGCCATGAGCCCCCGCCCGCCGGGGCCGCCGGCCCGCAAGCTGGAGATCACCGGCGTCGGCAAGACGTTCCCGGGTGGCCGGCGCACCCCGCCGGTGGTGGCGCTGGAGGACGTCGACCTGCACGTCGACGCCGGCGAGCTGGTGTCGCTGGTGGGCACGTCGGGGTGCGGCAAGTCGACGCTGCTGCGGATCATCGCCGGCCTGGAGCAGCCCACCACGGGCACGGCCACGATCGACGGCGAGCGCATCATCGGCCCCGGCCCCGACCGGGGGATGGTGTTCCAGACCTACTCGCTGTTCCCGTGGCTCACGGTGGCCGGCAACATCGCCTTCGGGCTGAAGCTGGCCGGGGTGCCCCGGCGGAAGCGGGCGGCCCGGGTCGACGAGCTGCTGGGCGTGATGTCGCTCGGCGACCACGCCCGCCGGCTGCCCCGGGAGCTGTCGGGCGGCATGCGGCAGCGGGTGGCGATCGCCCGGGCCCTGGCGCCCGAGCCGGACCTGCTGCTGCTCGACGAGCCGTTCGGCGCCCTCGACGCCCAGACCCGCCTGGCGATGCACGAGTTCCTGCGGGCCGTGTGGCACCGGACGGGGGCGACGATCCTGCTGGTGACCCACGACGTCGACGAGGCGCTGTACCTGTCGAGCCGGATCTACGTGATGCACGCGCTGCCGGGGCGGATCGTCGACGAGGTGGTGTCGCCGTTCGAGCCGGGCCTGGGCCCGGCGGTGAAGCGGTCGCCGATGTTCCTCGACCTGCGGGACGAGATCCACGAGTCGCTGATCGCCGACGCCCGGCACGGGGACCCGGCGGTGGTGTTCGCCGAGGCCGGGGGAGCAGCGGGGGAGGGGACCGGCGAGCCGGCCGGTGCGGCACCGTCGACTGCCGCCGACGCCGCCGACGCTGACGAGGCCGACGAGGCCACGGCCGACGCGCCCGGGGCCGCCGAGGGAGCCGGCGAGCCCGGCGAGGCCGAGGGGGCCGCCGCCACCGTGTGACCGATGCCCGGTCCCACCCCCTTGTCGTTCTAAGGCGCGCTCCTTAGTCTGTGCGGCGTGGGAACTGGCTCCGCCGCACGCCAGGCCATGATCGAGGCCGCCGAACGCCTGATCGCCGAGCAGGGCATCGCCGCCTGCTCGCTGCGAGAGGTGCAGCTCCGCGCCGGCCAGCGCAACAAGTCGGCCGCGCACTACCACTTCGGGTCGCGGGACGGGCTGGTCGAGGCGATCGTCGAGACGCGGATGGCGTCCATCAACGCCGACCGCCTCGCCCGCATCGAGGAGCTCGACCGCCAGGGCCGGGGCCACGACCTGCGGGCCCTGGTCGAGGTGCTGATCGACCCGCTGGCCGACGCCACCCTCGGCCGGCCGGGCAGCACCTACGCCCGCTTCCTGGCCCAGGTCCTCGCCGACCCGAAGATGTCGGCGCTCGTGGGCCACCACCTGCTGGCCGAGAGCTTCCGCATCGCCCGCGACCGGATGGCCGTCCACCTCGACCACGTGCCCGAGGAGCTGCGGCCGCTCCGCGTCGAGCGGGCCATCGGCCTGGTCCTGATCTCGCTGGCCAGCTGGGAGGGCACCCCCGGCTCGCCGGCCCGCGTCGCCGACCTCGTCGACGCCTGTGTGGCCGTGCTGCAGGCGCCGCTGTCGGACCGCACCCGGGCGGCGCTGGCGGCTCCCGGCACCGAGGGGGACATCGAGGCGGACACCGAGGGGGAGGAGCGCTCGTGAGCTCGCTGGAACTGTCCGACCGGCTGTGGCGGGGCGAGGTGACCCCCGGGGAGGTCCACCCCGTCGTCACCAACAGCGACCTCGACGAGGTCGCCCCCGGCGTCGCGTTCATCCCCGCCTTCGGGAGCGTCTGCGTGTTCGACCTGGGCGACGAGCTGCTCATGGTCGACACCGGCAACCGGTTCCTGGCCAACCGCAACCACCGGCGGGTCCGCGACTGGCGGTCCGCCCGCCTCGGCACCGCCATCTACACGCACGGCCACATCGACCACGTCTTCGGCCTCGGCCCCTACGAGGAGGAGGCCACCGAGCGCCGCTGGCCGGCGCCCCACGTGATCGCCCACCGGGACGTGCCTCGGCGCTTCGACCGCTACAAGCTGACCGCCGGGTACAACGGCGTCATCAACGCCCGCCAGTTCAAGATGGGCAGCTTCGAGTGGCCGGTCGACTACCGGTACCCCGACGAGACCTACGACGACCGGCTCGACCTCGTCGTCGGCGACGAGCGCTTCGAGCTCCACCACGCCCTCGGCGAGACCGACGACCACACCTGGACCTGGGTGCCCGGCCGCAAGGTGCTGTGCACCGGCGACATGTTCATCTGGGCCAGCCCCAACTGCGGCAACCCCCAGAAGGTGCAGCGCTACCCCCGCGAGTGGGCGCTGGCGCTGCGCGAGATGGCCGAGCTGGGCGCCGAGCTGCTCCTGCCCGGGCACGGCTGGCCGATCGCCGGTGCCGACCGGGTGCACCAGGCGCTCACCGAGACCGCCGAGCTGCTGGAGAGCCTGGTCACCCAGACCCTCGAGCTCATGAACGAGGGCGCCCGGCTCGACCACATCGTCCGGGCGGTGCAGCCGCCGGCCCACCTGCTCGAGCGGCCCTACCTCCGACCGATCTACGACGAGCCGGAGTTCGTCGTCCGCAACCTGTGGCGCCTCTACGGCGGCTGGTACGACGGCAACCCGGCCCATCTCAAGCCCGCGGGCGAGGCGGAGCTGGCAACCGAGGTCGCGGCGCTGGCGGGCGGCGCCGCGACCCTTGCCGACCGCGCCCTGGCCCTCGCCGCCGAGGGCAACCTCCGCCTCGCCGGCCACCTCGCCGAGATGGCGGCGCTGGCCGCGCCCGACGACCCCGGCGTCCACAAGGCCCGGGCCGAGGTGTTCGGCCGCCGGGCCGCCGAGGAGCTGTCGACGATGTCGAAGGGGATCTTCTCGTGGGCCGCCGACGAATCGTCGGCCCGGGCCGGCTGACCGGCCGCCGACCTGCTGCCGACCTGCTGCCGAGCAGGGCTCAGGCGCCGGTGGCGCCGTCGGTGCCGCCGCCGTCGTCGGCGGCGAGCGCCTCGTCGGCCAGCGCGGCTGCGGCCCTGAGGTGGGCCACCAGGTCGGGGAGCTGTGACGACGCGTTGAGCCCGCTGGTCGAGGGCATCACGTAGACCGGGCGTCCGCCCAGGTCGCCGGGTTGGACGCCGGGCCGGGCCCTCCGGTCGACCGCGGCGCGCCAGCCGGCCAGGCCGACGAAGCACACCGCGCCCGGTCGCAGCCACTCGACCAGCCGGGCCACCCGGGCCAGCCCGGTGCGGTACTCGTCGATGGTCAGCTCGTCGGCCCGGGGCGTGGCGCGCTTCACGATGTCGGTCATGCCCACGCCGTGGTCGCGCAGCGCCGCCCGGGGGTCGCGGTCGGCGGACACCAGGCCGGCGGCGAGCGCCGCGGGCCAGAAGCGGTTGCCGGGGCGGGCGAAGCCGATGCCGGCGTCGGCCGCGTACAGGCTCGGGTTGAGGCCGCAGACCAGCAGCCGCATGCCCGGCCCCACCGTGTCGGCCAGCGTGCGGCCGCGGCGGGCGGCGACGGCGTAGCGGTCGTGGTCCCGGCCACCCGGGCCCTCGACGCCGGTCACCTCGAACCCGGCGCCCACCAGGACGTCGGTGAGCGCCTCGGGCGTCCACCAGGAGAAGAGCCGGCCGGGGAAGTCGTCGTCGCCGTCGGACACGACGCTGCCGGTCCCCGTGAACAGCGTGACGTCGAGGACCCCGCCGACCGGCAGCACCCGGTGCAGCTCGGCCAGCGCCATCGGGAGGCGGGGCGCGGGGAGGTGCTGGAGGCTCTTGCTGGCCCACACCCCGCCGAGGGCGCCCGGGCGGAACGGCAGCGCCTCGGCGTCGGCCACGACGCCGTGCGCGCCCGGGTTGCGGGCCAGGGCCTCGGCGACCATGGCGCGGGCCGGGTCGAGCGCCACGACCGGTCGGCCCAGGTGGGGGAGGTACAGGCCGGGGCCGCACCCCAGGTCGAGCCGCCAGGTCCCCTCGCCGACGGCGTCGGCGAACGCCGCGGCCCGCTCGGGGTGGTAGGCCCGGCGCTCCTCGGCGTACTGCCGCGCCGCCTGCTCGTACACCTCGACGGTCGCCCGGTCCATCCGCTCAGTCTGGCGCCCCGGACGTCGCGGTCACGGCGTGCGATCCGGGGCCCGGCGCGCGGCGCGGCCCGGCCTCCGGCGCCCGGCCGGGGGAGTCAGCGGGCGCGCAGCTGCGGGCGGAGCGACGACGCGCGGCGGCCCTTCGGGGCGGACGGCTTCGGGGACGACGCCGCGTCCCACAGGCTGAGCTGGGCCGGGCCCTCCTCCACGGGCTGCCACACCAGGCGGCCCCGGCGGTTGGGGCGGCGGGCCTCCAGGCGCTCGGCGACGATCGACCGCCAGGCCCCGTCGGCGTCGCGCACCGCCACGCTGCCGTCGCGCTCCAGCCCGATCACGGTGCCGCTCTGCCAGTGGCCGCCGTCGTGGCGCCGCCAGCGGACCGGGTCGCCCTCGCGCAGGCCGACATCGGCGAGGTCAGCCGGCACGGGGACCGCCGTCCTCGCCGTGGACCAGCCGCCGCATCCCGGCCAGCCAGCGGTCGTGGTCGGACGCCCGGCGCAGCTCGTAGGCCGCCACCTCGGGGTGGGGGAGGATGAGGAACCGCTCGTCGCGCAGGCCCTCGACCACGACGTCGGCCACCGCCTCGGGGGCGAGGATCCCGCGCACCGCGGCGGCCCGGGCTCCGGCCGTGCCCTCGATGCCCTCGGCGGCGCCGGTGATCATCGCGGTGTCGACCGCCATCGGGCACAGGCACGACACCTTGATGCCCTGGTCGCCGTAGGTGATGGCCAACCACTCGGCCAGCGCCACGGCGCCGTGCTTGGTGACCGAGTAGGCGGCGTCGCCCGGCTGGCTCAGCAGCCCGGCGGCGGAGGCCGTGTTCAGCAGGTAGCCGCCACCCCGGGCGAGCATCCGCGGCACCAGCGCCCGGGCCGCGTACACGTGGGCCATCACGTTGACCCGCCACACCAGGTCCCACGTCTCGTCGCTGGCCTCGATGCCGCCGCGGCTGAGGATGCCGGCGTTGGAGACGAACAGGTCGATCGGGCCCAGCTCCGCCTCGGTGCGCTCGACGGCCGCCTCGACGTCGGCCTCGACGGTGACGTCCGCGGTGTTGGCGAACCCCTTGGCGCCGATGGCCTCGGCGGTGGCGACGGCGCCGTCGGCGTCGCGGTCGATCACGACCACGGCCCTGGCGCCCTCGGCGGCGAACCGCAGGCTCAGGGCGCGGCCGATGCCGCTGGCGCCCCCGGTCACGACGCAGATGCGATCCGCCAGCTCCATGGGTCCGATCGTACGCCCGTTCGTGCCCCCGTGTGGAACCGTCCCGCGTTGCGTTCGTCGGGCCGCGCCTGGCGGCCGACCGCACGCGATCGGGGACGGGCTCAGCCGAGCGCGGCCCTGATGGTGCGCTCCGCCGAGGCGCGGCGGTCGGCGCCCCAGGGGAGCGGCATGAGGATCGGCACCTCGACCCCGGCGTCGGCGTAGGCCCGCATCGTGGCGTGGACCGTGTCCTCGTCGCCCATCACGTCGATCGCGTCGACCATGCGGTCGCTCACCGCGCCCACCGCCCCCGCCCGGTCGCCGGCGGCGAACCGCTCGCGGATCTCGGCGACCTCGTCACCGAAGCCCGCCCGCGTGAAGTTGGCGGCGTAGCTGTCGACCACGGCGTAGGAGAAGAGGTCGCGGCGGGCCAGCTCGATGCCCTCCTCGCGCTCGCACACCCCGGCGTGGACGTAGGCGTAGATCGTGGCGTCGCCGC
>DATCLV010000168.1:0-8051 GCA_036563745.1 Acidimicrobiales bacterium
CTACCGCTGCCCGTTCGCCCGCAACGCGCACGAACACCTGATCACCGCCCTCCGCCACGGGGCCGACGACGACTGGCACGTCCGCTACGTGCCGTTCTCGCTCGGCCAGGTGCACGTCGCCGAGGGTGAGCCCGACATCTGGGAGCGACCGGCCGAGGACAGCGGCCTGCTCGCCCTCCAGGCCGGGGTGGTGGTGCGGGACCGGTGGCCGGAGCTGTTCCCCGACGTCCACCTCGCGCTGTTCGCCCTCCGCCACGACGAGGGCCGCCGGTTCGAGGAGGGCGAGGTGCGCCGGGTCCTCACCGACCACGGCGTCGACACCGACGCCGTCTTCGCCGACATCGAGAGCGGCGCCGCCCTCGCCCGGGTGCGTGACGAGCACGAGGCCGCCGCCGAGGAGCACGAGGTGTGGGGCGTCCCCACGTTCATCCTGGGCGACGCCGCCGTGTTCGTCCGGCTGATGGACCGCCCGCAGGGCGACGGCGAGCACGCCCGCCGCAGCATCCAGCGGATCCTCGACCTGCTCGTCGACGCCCCCGAGCTCAACGAGTTCAAGCACACGTCGCTGAAGCGCTGACGGGCGCGGACCGGCACCGCCGAGGCCATCGCCCCGGCATCGACCGCTCGGCGCACCGGGCGCCGGGTGCGGCTTGACGAGCGGGTCCGGGCACTAGCTTCTGCCGGATGCTCGGATCGTGGGCCGCACGCGTGCGCCCGGGCGCCGCCGTGGCCGTCGGCGCGCCCGTGGCGGCCTTCGCGATCCTCGCCTGGGACCACCGCTGGGTCTCCGACGACGGCTTCATCAACCTGCGGATCGTCTGGAACATCCTCGAGGGCCACGGCCCGGTGTTCAACGAGGGCGAGCGGGTCGAGGCCGGCACCAGCCCGCTGTGGCTGGCGGTGCTGGCGGTGGGGCGCGTGCTCCTGTGGTTTCTCGACCCGGCCTGGGTGGCCGTGCTGGCCGGCATCGCCCTGACCCTCGTCGGCCTGGCCTTCGCGGCGCTCGGCGCGCGGCGCTGGTGGGCGAGCCTCGGCCGGGACGCCGTGCTGCCCCTCGGGGCGGCGACGATCGTGGCGCTGCCGCCGATGTGGGACTTCGCCAGCTCCGGCCTCGAGACCGGCCTCGGCTTCGGTTGGCTCGGGCTGTGCTGGTGGGCGACCGCCCGCCGGCTGGGCGGCCGCGAGCGGGCCGAGGAGCAGGGCTACGACGACTACGAGGAGCCGCTCACCGTCGACCGGCCGTGGTGGACGCCGGTGCTGATCGGCCTCGGCCCCCTGGTGCGGCCGGACTTCGCGCTGTTCACCGTGGCGTTCGCGGCGGCCCTGGCGGCCACCTCGACCTGGACCCGGCGCCAGCTCGTCCGGGCGCTCGTGCTCGGGCTGGCCCTGCCGGTCGCCTACCAGGTGTTCCGCATGGGCTACTTCGGCCTGCTGGTGCCCAACACGGCGCTGTCGAAGGAGGCGGGCCGCAACCTGTGGAGCCGGGGCTGGAACTACCTCGACGTCTACCTGTCGTCCACGCTGCTGCTGCTCCCGCTGGCGCTGCTGCTGGTCGTGTTCCTGCTGGAGGCCCTCCCCTCGGGGATGGCGCGCCGACACGTGATCGTGGCGGCCGCCCCCGCCGTCGCCGGGCTGCTCCACAGCGCCTACGTGGTGCGGGTGGGCGGCGACTTCATGTACGCCCGCATGTTCCTTCCCGCCACCTTCGCCCTGCTGTGCCCGGTGGCGGCCCTGCCGGTGGTGAAGCACCGGCCGGCGGCGTGGCTGGCCGTCGGCCCGCTGTGCGCGGTCCTCCTCGTGGTGGGCGTCGACCGGCGCTGGGACCCGATGGTCCTCACCGACGACCCGACCACCCCGCACCGGGACGGCGACCTGTCGATCGACGGGATCGCCAACGAGCGGGGCGTCTACGTGCTGCTGGCCGGCACCGAGCACCCGGTGACCTACGAGGACTACGAGGGCTACGTCGAGCACCCCCTCCAGGACCTCGGCCGGCTGCCCCGGGACGGCATGCTGATCGACCTGGGCGGCTCGGGGCGGACGGCCCGGTCGGAGGAGCCGATGGTGGCCGCGGGCTCGATCGGCCTGGTGGGCTACCGGTTCCGCGGCATCCACGTGATCGACCAGCTGACGCTGGCCGACGCTCTCGGCGCCCACATGGAGCCCGGCCTGGCGGGACGCCCCGGCCACGAGAAGTTCCTGCCCTGGAACTGGCTGCTGGCCCGCTTCGCCCTCCCCTCCGAGGGCGAGGAGCCGGAGGTGGGCCAGGCGCGGGAGGCCTTGGAGTGCGGGGACCTCGGGGAGCTGGTCGACGCCGTCGCCGCACCGCTCACACCCGGGCGCTTCGTCCGCAACCTCGTGGGATCGTTCGGGCGGACCCGCCTACGGGTGCCCACCGACCCCGCCGAGGCACGCGCCGCGTTCTGCTGATCGTACGGAGCGTGCGTGGGAACGTGGTGAGCCGGAGCCCTGGCCCCCGGGACCGGGCTCGGCTCGACGGCTGTCAGCCGGCGACGACGACGTCGTTGGCTTCGCTGTCGGAGCTCGGCGTGGAAAGCAGGGTTCGCACGTCGAGGAGAAGGTCGGCGACCTCGTTGGTCGACACGAGCTCGCGGTGGAGCAGGTCGCCAAGGCCCTTGTCGATGATGGCAAGGGCTTCGTGGATCGCCTCGTCATGCGCACGGGACTCGGTCACGTCGCCCACCATACCGGTCATATCCGTTTGCTGCGTGCCAGCCGCCGAGGGTCGTCGCGCGCCGGGGGCGGGGACGCCGGGAGACGGGGATCGGGCGAGCATTGGGGAGCGTCGCCCGACCCCCGTCGAGCGTCGTCGCGGTGGCTGGTCCGGCGCACGCCACGCCCACGACGACGGATCCGACCGCGGGTCAGGTCGCGGTCAGAACTGCGTCCGGTTGGCCGTCGGCATCTCGATGTAGATGTTCTGGCCTTTGCCGAGGTAGAAGAGCACGCCCGTGCGGAGGATCTCGTCGAAGATCCAGGCGATGTTCGGCGCCAGGGGGAGCAGGATCGCCCCCTCCCGGATGGCCACGAACCGGGGCCAGGCCCACTCGACGAGGCCGTCCCAGTAGGGCTCGCGGGGGACGCCGATGGCGTCGGTGACCCGGTCGCCGAGCATGTACCGGGTCAGCGCGTGCAGCGGCGCCCGCAGGAAGCTGCGCCCGTCGCCGTTGAGGTCGAGCTGGGCGAGGTCCAGGAGGATGTCGGCGAGCTTCACGCCCTCGGGCGTGCGGGCGAGGATCGGGTCGAGCACCTGCTGGCACTGCGACTCGGCGGCCGCCCAGCTCGCCGGGATGTACTCCTCCTTCACGCCGAGCATGTACACCGAGACCTGCCACAGGTGCAGGAAGGCGTCGAGCTCGGCCTGCGGCATGCGCAGCTTCCACCGGTGCAGCTGCCGGTGGGCGGTGGTGGCCAGGCTGTGCCAGGTGACGAGGATGTCGGCCTGGCTGATCGGGATCGGCTTCTCCCCGTTCACCGACGGCCAGTACGGGGACTGGGGCAGCAGGTGGCGGACGGCCGCGTGCACCAGCCGGGTCTTGACCGCGGTGACGATCATGTCGCCGCCGGGCTCGTAGGCGTTGAGGTCACCGATGTCGTGGCCCAGCTTGGCGGTCTTGGTGATGCGGTCGCGCATGTCGGCGCCGCCCTTGGAGTAGTAGACCGCCCGGGCCTCGTTGGGGATCGCGCAGCTCATCATGCCGCTGGCGAACCCGTAGCAGAGGCCGAGGTACAGGCCGCGCTTCTTGTAGAACTCGGTGGCCAGCTTCAGCTTGTTCTTGTCGGCCCACGAGGGCAGCTGGCGGGCGTACTCGATGTAGTCGCGGATGTCGGACGGGAGCCCGGACGGGAGCGGCTGCGAGTTGTACGTCCAGCCCCGGAGGAGCTGGTTGACCTGGGGCACGCCGCCACGGTCGAGCAGCGATGCCACCACGGGATCGGTCTCGTCGTCCCACACCCACTTCGGGTCGAGGCCGGTGCCGGTCCCCGCGACCGAGCCGGAGGCCTTCCAGGTCCACAGCGACCGGGCCGCGGCCGGCGTCGCCATGGTCAGCGCGCCGGCGGCGCCGAGCGCTCCCCCCTTGAGCAGCATGTTCCGTCTGCTGATCTTCTCCATGTCTCCCCCTCGGAGCCAGGCACCGCTGTTGATACGGTGCTACAAATCCTGCATCTCCGTATCAGGCATGAGACCACAGACGTGGTATACGTCACAAGCCCCAAGTTCGCGGGCGGGGCCGAGGAAGGGGTCGAAATTGACCGTGTCCGAACCGGAATCAGTCCTGGTCGGGGCGCTGACCGCCGTCGTGGAGGGGGACGTCGGGGAGGACGACGCCACCAGCGCCGGCATCCTCGACGCCGCGTTCGAGCTCTTCTGCCACATCGGCGTCCAGCGCACGACGATGGAGGACGTCGCCCGGCGGGCCGGCGTCTCGAGGATCACCGTCTACCGGCGCTTCGCCACCAAAGGGGCCCTGGTCGACCACGTCGTCCGCCGGGAGATCCGCCGCTACTTCGACCGGTTCCTCGTCGACATCGAGCAGGCGCGCACCGCCGCCGACCGGGTGGTGGTGGGCTTCGTCAGCTCGCTGCGCGCCATCCGGCACAACCCGCTCATCCGCAACCTGATGGCGGCCGACCCCGACGCGCTGATCCCCACCACGATCGGCGACAACGGGCGGACGTTCGCCACCGTGCAGGCGTTCGTCGCCGGGCAGCTCCGGCGTGAGCAGCAGGCGGGGAACGTCGACCCGGCCGTGAACGTCGACATCGTCGCCGAGCTGATGGTGCGCCTGTGCGCGTCGTTCCTGGTGATCCCCAGCCGGGTGGTCGACCTCGACGACGAGGAGCAGCTGCGGGACCTGGCCCGCCAGTTCCTCGTGCCGATGCTCAACCCCGTCGATCGCTGATCCGCCGGCTCCCACCACCCGCCCGCGGCCGACGCAGCGCGCCGCGGTGGGTGCTGCCGGTGGGTATTGGCGAGTCGCCAAATACTGGCTACGGTGACGGCGGACAAGGAGCCAGCCGGTCCAGGGGGGAATCGGATGGAGATCACGCGACGGCGGCTGCTGGTGTACGCCACGGCCACCCCGACCCTCGGCGTGGCCGTGCGCCTCGCCGCCGACATCGGGATCGGGCCCGATGGCCCCGACGCCCTCGGCCCGCTCGGCGGCCCCGACCCCGCCGACGCCCAGATCGCCAGCATCGTCGACTTCACCGACGCCCTGACCCTGGCGGCGCTGCCCACCCAGCACCTGCTGGTGGTCGAGATCACGACGGAGGGCCGGGTGGTCGCCCGCCTGCCCCGGGCCGAGGTCGGCCAGGGCATCACCACCGCGGTCGCCCAGATCGTGGCCGAGGAGCTCGACGCCCGACTCACCGACGTCGACGTGGTCCTGGAGGACGCCCGGCCCGAGCTGCTGTTCAACCAGCTCACCGGCGGTTCCAACACCATCCACGCCCTCTACGGCCCGCTGCGCAACGCGGCCGCCGGCGCCCGCGCCCGGCTCGTCACCGCCGCCGCCCGGCGCTGGAACCTCCCGGCGAGCCGGCTGCGCACGCAGGACACGGCGGTGGTCGCCCCGGACGGCCGGACCCTCGGCTACGGGGCGCTCACCGAGGAGGCCGCCCGCATCACGATCCCCGCGGTGTCGGCGTCGCCCAAGAACCCGGCGAACTTCGGCCTCATCGGGCAGCCGACCACCCGCATCGACGCCCGCGACATCGTCACCGGCCGCGCCAGGTACACGCAGGACCTCGCCGTCCCCGGCGCCCTGCCCTGCGTCGTGGCCCGGCCACCCACCATCGGCGGCACCGTCCGCACGCTCGACGACCGGGCCGCCCGGGCGATGCCCGGCGTGGTGGCCGTCACCCAGATCCCGACCGGGGTCGCGGTGGTGGCCGAGACGTTCGACCACGCGCTCGCCGCCCGCGACGCCCTGGTCGTCTCGTGGAACGCCGGCCCGGCCGCCACCCTGTCCGACGCCGACATCCGCACCCGGCTGCGGAACGCGGTGCCGCCGTTCGTGGTGCCGCCGCTCGGGTCGCTCACCGTCGACCGGTCGTTCGACTTCGCCTTCGTGCCCCACGCGCCGATGGAGGTCCTCAACTGCGTGGCGGACGTGCGGTCCGACCGGGCCGAGCTGTGGCTGTCGGCCAAGAGCCCGATCGTCACCGCCCAGACGGTCGCCGTGAAGGTGGGCCTGCCGGTCGACAAGGTGACGGTGCACGTGGTGCGGGGCGGCGGCTCGTTCGGGCGGCGCCTGTTCTTCGACCCGGCGATCGAGGCGGCGCTGGTGTCGAAGGCCGTGGGCCGCCCCGTGCGGCTCATGTGGACCCGCGCCGACGACACCCACCACGGCCGCCTGCGGCCCGCCAGCCACCACCGGGCCCGCGCCACCCACCTGCTCGGCACGGTGGTCGGCTACGAGCACCGCATGGGGTCGGTGACCCTCGACGGGAGCCACGGCCTGGGCGAGATCCTCACCGCCGTCGGCCTCGAAGCGCTGGGGGCGGCCGGGCAGGCGATGTTCCGGCTCAGCCAGCTCGACCTCTACCACTTCGGCACCCAGACCCGGCTGCTGAAGGAGGTCGACCTGCCGTTCCCCACCGGGAGCTGGCGGTCGGTGTTCTCGGGCCAGGTCCGCACCGTCGACGAGGTGATGGTCGACGAGATCGCCCGCGCCCTCCGCCGCGACCCGGTCGAGCTCCGGAGGGCGAAGCTGCGCTCCTCCCGGACCAAGGCCGTCCTCGACAAGGTGGCGACCGCCGGGAACTGGGGGAAGGCGCTGCCGAGCGGGGTCGCCCAGGGCGTCGGCATCCACGAGGAGTACAAGAGCGTCGTCGCCTACCTGGTCGAGCTCGACGCCCGCGACCGGTCCCGGCCCCGGGTCACCCGGGCGGTGGCGGCGGTCGACGTCGGGCGGGCCGTCAACCCGCGGGGCCTCGAGGCCCAGCTGCAGGGGGCGCTCACCGACGCCCTGTCGTACATCCTGCAGGCCGGGGTGCACATCGACGGCGGCGCCGTCCGCGAGAGCAGCTTCTCCGACTTCCGCTACGCCCGGATGCGCGACACGCCCGTGGAGGTCGAGGTCCACGTCATGCCACCGACCGGCGAGCCAGGCGGCGCCGGCGAGCTGGGGGTCCCCGCCGCCGCGGCCGCCGTGGCCAACGCCTGGGCCCGGGCCACGGGCTCGGTCCCGACCCGCTTTCCGATCGTCGACGGCTGAACCGAGGGGGACACGATGCCGAGCTACACCTTCGACCTCAACGGCGAGACCGTCACCGTCGACGTGGCGGCCGACGCCACCCTCCTGTGGGTGCTGCGCGACGACCTGGGCGTCACCGGGCCCAAGTACGGCTGCGGCGTGGGCGTGTGCAAGGCCTGCACCAGCCACCTCGACGGCGCCGCCTTCCAGCCCTGCACCGTGAAGGTGGCCGAGTGCGCCGGCCGGTCGGTCACGACCATCGAGGGCCTGGCCGACGGCGACACGCTGCACCCGGTGCAGCAGGCGTGGATCGACGAGGACGTCGCCCAGTGCGGCTTCTGCCAGCCCGGCCAGATCATGGCCGCGGTCGACCTCCTCCGCCGCAACCCCAACCCGACCGACGCGGACATCGACGCCCTGGAGAACGTCTGCCGGTGCGGCACCTACGTCCGCATCCGGCGGGCGATCAAGCGGGCCGCCGGGGCCTGACCGGGGGGACGCCCGCCACGTGGGCCGACGCTCGGCGGGCGGGCGTCGGCCTGCGGGCGGGCGGAGCGATCGGGCACCGGGCCCGGCGCTCGCCGGACCCCGGTCCGGCACGGGGTGGTGACGACGGGGTACAAGAACAGGGTGGAGCAGCCCGAGCAGCCTGGGTACCGGAAGGCGTTCGACCAGCGCTTGGAAGCGATCGACGATCACGTCGTCCGGATGTTCGGGCTCGTCGCCGAGGCGATCGCCGCCGCCACCGACGCGCTCCTCCGCGGTGACGCCGAGGCCGCGCAGGCCGTCGCCGACGACGACGCCGCCATCGACCGGCTGGAGCACGAG
>DATCLV010000169.1:0-3100 GCA_036563745.1 Acidimicrobiales bacterium
GTAGGGACGGTCGTGCGTCAGCGGGAGGCGGTCGACGCGAACTTGCGGGCCGCCAGGGTGGCGAACACCAGGGTGATCCCGACCGCCCACGCCAGCGCGATCCACGGGTCGTTGCCGGCCGACTCGCCGTTGTAGAGGGCCCGGCAGGCGTTGGTGACGATCGTGAACGGGTTGGCGTCGGCCACCCGCTCCAGCCACGCCGGCATGTTCTCGGGCGACACGAACGCCGACGACACGAACGTCAGCGGGAACATCCAGATGAACCCGGCCGAGTTGGCCGCCTCCACCGAGCCCGCCGAGAGGCCGATCAGCGCCGCCACCCAGCTGAACGCGTAGGAGAAGAGGAACAGCAGCAGGGTGGCCAGCACGGCCTCGGCCAGCGTGCCCTCGAAGCGGAACCCGATGGCGAACGCCACCACCAGCATCACGGCGAAGGTGAGGACGTTGCGGACCACGTCGGACAGCGTCCGCCCGATCAGCACCGCCGAGGGGTACATCGGCAGCGACCGGAGCCGGTCGATGATGCCCTTGCTCAGGTCCTCGGCCACGCCCACGCCGGTGAACGCCGAGTTGAACAGCACCGTCTGGGCGAAGATGCCCGGCATCAGGAACTGGTTGTAGTCGTCGAAGCCGGGGACCTCGATCGAGCCGCCGAACACGTAGGCGAACAGCAGCACGAACATCACCGGCTGGATCGTGGCGAACATCAGCAGCTCGGGGCTGCGGGGCATCGCCCGGAGGTGGCGGGTGGCCTCGGTCCAGCTGTCGCGCAGCAGCCAGGTGATGCCCGACGGGACGTCGGCCTCCTCGGCCGGCCGGCCCAGCACGTCGTCGACCACGGTGGCGGCGGCCATCAGCGGGCCCTCCCTTCGTTCTCCGACCCCGGGGGATCGCCGGACCCGGCACCGCCGCCGGCACGGGCGCCGGCGCCGACCGGGGCCCGGTCGGCGCGGCCATCCTGGCCATCCCGGCCATCCTGATCGTCGCGGGGTTCCTCGTCGTCCTCGGTCTCCTCGGCGGCGTGGCCGGTGAGCGCGAAGAACACGTCGTCGAGGGTCGAGTGGCGGACGCCGACGTCACGCACCTTGATGTGCTCCTCGTCGAGCTGCCGGACGACCGTGGGGACCATGCCGGTCAGGTCGATCACCGGGAGGACCACCACCCGCCCGTCGGGGCTGCCGTCGAGGTGCGGGGCGTCGCACCCGTGGCAGGCCAGCAGCTCCATCGTGCGCGGGGCGTCGGCCGGGTCCTCCAGGACCACCTCGACCTGGTCGCCGCCGGTCTGGCGCTTCAGCTCGGCGGCGGTGCCCCGGGCGATCACGAGGCCCTTGTCGATCACGGCGATCTCGTCGGCCAGGCGGTCGGCCTCGTCGAGGTACTGGGTGGTCAGCAGCGTGGTGGTGCCGCTCTGCACCAGCTCGTCGATGAGGTCCCACACCTCCTGCCGGCTGCGGGGGTCGAGGCCGGTGGTGGGCTCGTCGAGGAACAGCACCGACGGCCGGGCGATGAGGCTCATGGCGATGTCGAGGCGCCGACGCATGCCGCCCGAGTAGCCGCCGACCACCCGGCCGGCGGCGTGCTCCAGCGAGAAGCGCTCCAGCAGCTGCTGGGCGCGGCGCTTGGCCTCGGCGACGCCGAGGTGGAAGAGGCGTCCCACGTGCTCGAGGTTCTCGAACCCGGTCAGGCGCTCGTCGACGGCGGCGTACTGGCCGGTGAGCCCGATGCGGGCCCGGGCGCGGCGGGGCTCGGCGACGACGTCGACCCCGTCGATGAGCGCACGGCCCGCGTCCGGCTTGAGGAGGGTGGTGAGGATCCGGACGGCGGTGGTCTTGCCGGCCCCGTTGGGCCCCAGGACCCCGAGCACCTTGGCCCGGGGGATCTCGAGGTCGACGCCGCGGAGCGCCTCGGTCTTGCCGAAGCGCTTCACGAGGCCTTCGGCTACGACGGCTGCGGACATCGCGCGGACACTAGCGGTGGCGGTTCGGATGTCCGTCGCGGGTTTCCGTGAAGTGCGGCACGCGGCACGCCGCACGGCGACCGGCAGGGCGGGGACGGGTCCCGGTCAGCGGTAGGAGATGACGAGGATGGCGCGGGTCCCCTCGTCGAGCGCCTCGTAGGAGTGGGGCTGGTCGGCTGCGAACGTGGCGCGGTCGCCGGGGTGCAGCTCGACGACGGCGTCGGTGGGCCCGACCCGCAGCCGCCCGGCGACCACGATGACGCTCTCGCTCACACCGGTGAGGTGCGGCCCCGCCTGGTAGACGCTGCCGGGCGCCAGCGTCGCCTCGTAGACCTCGGTGGTGCTGCGGCCGGCGGTCGTCATCAGCAGGCGGCTGCTGAACGGGGCGCCGGCCGCCTGGACGACGACGCCCTCGTCGGCCCGCTGCACCTGCACGTCGGGCTCGTGGGGGAGGACGAGCTCGCTGAAGGGCACGCCGAGGGCGCCGGCGATGTTGACGAGCGTCTCGACGCCGGGGTTGCCGACCCCGGCCTCGAGGTTCGACAGCGTCGAGGTGCTGACCCCGGCCCGCGTCGCCAGCTCGCGCAGCGACAACCCGGCCCGGGACCGGAGGCGCCGGACGTTGTCGGCCACCAGCGACACGACCGACGCGGCGCCACCCGCGGTGGCGTCCGCCGGGGTGTTCTGTAGGGTGGACACATCGTCCGACACATCGAACAGTCTCCGCGTCGGGAGATCCACCGTCAAGCACTGTCGATCGCGCTGGCCGTCACGCCCTTCGGGGTCGCCTTCGGCGTGGCGGCGAGCGAGGCGGGCCTCGCCGTCTGGCAGGCCTTCGCCTACTCCGCGCTCGTGTTCGCCGGGAGCGCCCAGTTCGCCGCGGTCGACGTGATCGGCGACGGCGGGTCGGCCCTGTCGGCCGTCGCCGCCGGCGCGCTGCTCAACCTGCGGTCGCTGGCGTTCGGCGTCGTGATGGCCTCGGCGCTGTCCGGGCCGTGGTGGCGTCGGGCGCTGTGGTCGCAGCTGATGATCGACGAGACGACCGCCGTCGCCTCCGCCCAGCCCGACCCCGAGCTCCGCCGCCACGCCTACCTGTGGACCGGCGTCGTCCTGTTCACCGCCTGGAACCTCAGCACCCTGCTG
>DATCLV010000696.1:0-1607 GCA_036563745.1 Acidimicrobiales bacterium
TGGCGCCTGTGGGTGGCGCTGTACGTCGTGATCGGGCTGGTGGGGCTGTTCAGCGCCGCCACGGCGGCGAACGTCGAGTTCCTCGCCCGGGCGGCCGGGCGCGAGGTCGGCCCCCGGCCGGGGCTGCTCGAGAGCGTCCGCCGCTACTGGCCGGTGCTGCTGGCGCTGGCGGTGCTGCTGTCGCAGACCCGCACCTGGAAGCCCACGGTGCTGGCGCTGGGCGGGCTCGCGCTGCTGCTCGTCATGCGGATCGTCGGCCGGCGGGCCCGCCGGCTGGCCCGCTTCACGTGGCTGGCCGCGCTGGTCGGTGTCGTCGTCACCTTCGTCGTGATGGACGGGCCGGGCGACGCGGCCTGGACCGACTGGGGCGGGCTGCTGCTCACTATGTACGTGACCGTGGCCGGGATCGCGTTGTCGTTCCCCCTGGGTGTGCTGGTCGCCCTGGGCCGGCGGTCGTCGCTGCCGGCGCTGCGCTGGATCACGGTGGGCTACATCGAGCTCGTGCGGGGCGTCCCGCTGGTGGCCCTGCTGTTCTTCGGCCACTACGTGATCCCGCTGTTCTTCCCGAACACCGTCGAGCCGCCCCCGGCGCTGGCCCGGGCGATGATCGTCGTCGTCCTCTTCGAGGCGGCGTACCTGGCCGAGGCGGTCCGGGGCGGGCTCCAGTCGATCCCCCGGGGCCAGTACGAGGCCGCCGCCGCGCTCGGGCTCGGCCCGTGGAAGGTGATGCGCCTGGTCGCCATGCCGCAGGCGCTGCGCGCCGTCATCCCCGCCCTGGTGGGCCAGTTCATCAGCCTCTACAAGGACACCACCCTCCTCGCGATCATCGGGTTCACCGAGATCCTGGAGATCGCCGAGAACACGACGCAGCAGCCCCAGTTCCTCGGCCAGCGGCTGCACACCGTCACCTTCGCCTTCGCCGCGCTCATCTTCTGGGCGGGCTCGTACACCATGTCGCGGGAGAGCCGGCGTCTCGAACGCCGGCTCGGGATCGGAGAGCGTGCATGACAGACCCCACCGACGCACCGGGCACCGACGACGACGACGCCACCCCGGCCGACGACGCGACCGACGCGTCCTCGCTCGCCCCGGCCGCCGACGAGCTCGCCGGCGCGGTCGTCGGGGGCGAAGCGGCGGCACCGGAGCCAGGCGGCCCGGTCGCCGACGAACCGCCGGCCGCCGACACCCCGGCCGGCGGCGGCAGGGCGCTGGACGAGGACGGCGACGACGACACCACCGGCGCCGACGACGAGGGCGGCGGCGAGGGCGACCCGTCGCTCACCGCCATGGCCACCGAGGCCCTCGGCACCGGCGAGGAGATCATCCGGTGCGAGCAGGTCGAGAAGTGGTTCGGTCGCTTCCAGGCCCTCAAGGGCATCGACCTCACGGTCGGCCGGCAGGAGGTGGTCGTCGTCATCGGCCCCTCCGGCTCCGGGAAGTCGACGCTGATCCGCTGCATCAACCGCCTGGAGGAGCACGACCGCGGCCGCATCGTGGTCGACGGCATCGAGCTCGGCAACGACCTGCGCCGGATCGCCGACGTGCGCCGCGAGGTCGGCATGGTCTTCCAGTCGTTCAACCTGTTCCCCCACCTCACGGTGCTCGAC
>DATCLV010000698.1:0-1689 GCA_036563745.1 Acidimicrobiales bacterium
GCTTCCACCCCGGCAACGACGCCCTGACCCACGAGCTGGTGGGCAAGGCGGTCCTCGGCGTCCTCGGCGAGCAACCCCGCTGGTGATCGTCCCTCACGAGGTTGCCACCGACCTCCGACCGAAGTTGCCCGCGAACGGGGGAGCGGGCTCCCCCGTTCGCGGGCGACGTCGTCGTGCGCCGTCACAAGGCTCGCAGGGCCAGCTCCACGGCGGCGTCGCCGTCGAGGGTCGCGCCCGGGGCCACAGGACGTCGACCAGGGCGTCGACCGGCACCACGTGGCCCCGCCGCAGCGTCAGCAGCGCCAGGAGCCGGCGCTGGAGCACGCCGTCGGGCGTGACGTCGGCGCCCGCCGGGTCCCGCACGCGCAGGGGCCCCAGCACCTCGACCGCCCATCCTCCGCCGTGCGCGCGCACGCCGCCATCATGGCCGCCCGCCCCGCCCACACCACCCCAGGGTGGGTCCACCGGCCGTGCCGGCCGGGTCAGCGCAGCGCCACAGGGAGCTCGCGGTAGCCCCGGAGCGACTGGGTGGGCTTGAACCGCAGCTCCTCGTGGGGGACGGCGACCCGGAGGTCGGGGAACCGCGCCACGAGCGCCCGCAGGGCGAGCCGGCCCTCCAGGCGCGCCAGCTGGTTGCCCAGGCAGTAGTGGGCGCCGAAGGCGAAGGTGATGTGCTGGTTGGGGTGGCGGCCGAGGTCGAGCTCGTCCGCGTCGTCGAACACCGTCTCGTCCCGGTTGGCCGAGATGATCATGCCGAGCACCTGGGCGCCCTTCGGGATCTCGGTGCCGCCGATCTCCAGGTCCTCGGTGGCGACCCGGGCCGCCCCGCACGGGACCGGGGTCGTGAAGCGCAGCAGCTCCTCGACCGCCGTCTCGGCGATGTCGGGCTCCTCCCGGAACCGGGCCAGCTGCTCGGGATGCTCCAGGAGGGCCACGACGGAGCTGCCGATCAGGTTCGCCGTCGTGTCGTGCCCGGCGAGGAGCAGGAGGAAGATCATGCCGACGATCTCGTCGTCGTCGAGCTGGTCGCCGTCCTCCTTGGCGCGCACGAGCGCGGTGATGAGCCCGTCGTCGGGGTCGGCGCGGCGCTCCGCGGCCAGCCGGTCGAACAGCTTGACCATCGTCCGGCCGGTCGGCATCGCCCGCAGGAGGGCGACGGCGCCGTCGGCCTGGGCGGTCGTGAAGCGCTCGACCCACCGGTGGAAGTCGTGCCGGTCGGCGGGGCCGACACCCATCATCTCGGAGATCACCCGAAGTGGGAGGGCGGTCGCGAAGTCGGCGACGAGGTCGACGGTCCCGTCCGCCTCGGCCCGGCGGTCGAGGTCGTCGAGCAGCTCGTCGACGACCTGCTCGATGTGGCCGGTCATCCGCTGCACCCGCTTGGGGGTGAACGCCCGGTTGACCAGGCGGCGCAGCCGCTTGTGGTCGGGGTCGTCCTTGAACACCATGCTGTCGGTCAGCAGGCGCATCACCCGGGGTGCGAACCGGATGAGCCGGCCGCCCCGGGTGTGGCGGAGGATGTCGCTGGACAGCCGCGGGTCCGTGTGGACCTGCAGCACGTCGTCGTAGCGGGTGACCATGTAGCCGGTGCCGCCGCGGAGGAGCTGGCGGGATCGCACGGTCGACACCGGTGCCGTCCGCCGCAGCTCGGCGTACCGCGGCGCCGGGTTCGTGAACATGACCGGATCC
>DATCLV010000701.1:0-8548 GCA_036563745.1 Acidimicrobiales bacterium
GCGCTGCTGTTCACCTGCAACGGCCGGGGCCGGCGCCTGTTCGGCGAGCCCCACCACGACGCACGCCTGGTGGCCGACCACACCCGCGGCCGGGCGGTCGCCGGCATGTTCTGCGCCGGGGAGATCGGGCCGGTCGGGCCGCGCAGCTTCCTGCACGGGTTCACCGCGTCGGTGCTGCTCTTCCCGACCTCGGCGACCTCGGACCGGTAGCGCGGTCCCGACGATCCCGGGCAGTAGGGTGAAGCAGGCATGACCGCGGACCCCCTCCTCGAGCAACGTGCCATCAACGTCATCCGTGGCCTGGCCATGGACGCCCCGCAGGCCGCGAAGAACGGCCACCCCGGCACGGCGATGGCGCTCGCCCCGCTGGCCCACGTCCTGTGGACCCGCACGCTCCGCTACGACGCCGCGGCGCCGCACTGGCCCGACCGCGACCGCTTCGTCCTGTCCGCCGGTCACGCGTCGATCCTGCTCTACTCGATGCTCTACCTGACCGGGCACGGCCTCACGCTCGACGACGTGAAGGCGTTCCGGCAGTGGGGCTCGCTCACGCCCGGCCACCCCGAGGCGGGCCACACCGCGGGCGTCGAGGTCACCACCGGCCCGCTGGGCCAGGGCATGGCCAACGCCGTGGGCATGGGCATCGCCGAACGGTGGCTGCGCCACAAGTTCGGCCCCGAGCTCGTCGACCACCACACCTTCGTCATCTGCAGCGACGGCGACCTCATGGAGGGCATCAGCCACGAGGCCGCGTCGCTGGCCGGCCACCTGGGTCTGGGCCGGCTCGTCTACGTCTACGACGACAACCACATCACGATCGACGGCCCCACCGAGCTCACCTACAGCGACCGGGTGCAGGAGCGCTTCGAGAGCTACGGCTGGCACGTCGAGGACCTGGGCGAGATCGCCAACGACACCGATGCCCTGGAGGCGGCGCTGGAGCGGGGCAAGGCGGTGGAGGACAAGCCGTCGCTGCTGATCCTGCGCAGCCACATCGGCTACCCCTCCCCCACCTACACCGACACGGCCGACGCCCACGGCAACCCGCTCGGCGAGGAGGAGATCGCCCGCACCAAGGAGATCCTCGGCCTCCCCGCCGACGAGACGTTCTGGGTGCCCGACGACGTGCTGGCGCTCTATCGCGAGGCCGGGGCCCGCGGCCGCGGCGAGCGGGAGGCCTGGGAGAAGCGCCTGGCCGGCTGGACCGGCGACCGCGCGGTGTGGGACGCCTGCTGGAACCAGTCGGCGCTGCCCGGCTGGGAGGCGAAGCTGCCCCGCTGGGAGGCCGGCGAGTCGATCGCCACCCGCCAGGCCTCCAACAAGGTGCTCGACGCCCTGGCCGAGGTCGTGCCGGGCCTCGTCGGCGGCGGTGCCGACCTCACGGGCAACACCGGCACCAAGTTCCTCCAGGACGGCCAGCAGACGGCCGAGACGCCGGGCGGCCGGCAGATCTACTTCGGCATCCGCGAGCACGCCATGGGCGGCGCGCTCAACGGCATGGCCCTCCACGGCGGCGTCCTGCCGTTCGGGGGCACGTTCTTCGTGTTCAGCGACTACATGCGCCCGTCGGTGCGGCTGGCGGCGCTGTCGCACGCCAAGGTGATCTTCTGCTGGTCGCACGACTCGGTGGGCCTGGGCCAGGACGGCCCCACCCACCAGCCGATCGAGCACCTGGCCTCGGTCCGGGCGATCCCGGGCCTGCGGGTGATCCGGCCGGCCGACGCCAACGAGGTGGCCGCCGCGTGGCGCATCGCCGTGGCGTCGCAGGGCCCGACGGCGCTGATCCTCACCCGCCAGGCGGTGCCGGTGCTGGAGGGCACGGCCGACGCCCCGGTCGACCGTGGCGCCTACGTCATCGGCCCCAGCCGCACCGGGACGGCCGACCTGGTGCTGGTCGGGACCGGCTCGGAGGTGGCGGTGTGCCTGGCGGCCGCCGAGCTGCTGGCCGAGGAGGGCCTGGGCGTCCAGGTGGTGTCGATGCCCAGCTGGGAGCTCTTCGCCGCCCAACCCGACGACTACCAGGACTCGGTGCTCCCGCCCGACGTCCCCACCCTGGCCGTCGAGGCCGGCGCCAGCTTCGGCTGGGACCGCTGGGTCGACGACAGCGTGAGCATCGACCGGTTCGGCGCCTCCGCCCCGGGGGACGTGGCGCTGGCCAACTTCGGGTACACGCCCGAGAACGTCGCCGTCCGCGCGCGACAGCTCATCGCCGACCTGAGCGAGGAGACCGCTTCATGAGCGCCGAACAACCCGCCGACTACTCCCGGCTCCGCTCGCTGTTCACCGAGCACGGGCAGAGCCCCTGGCTCGACAACCTCCGCCGGGGCTGGATCACCGGCGGCGAGCTGGCCCGCTGGGTGGAGCGCGGCATCCGGGGCATCACCTCGAACCCGACGATCTTCCAGAAGGCGATCGAGGGCTCCGACGAGTACGACGCCCAGTTCCGGGAGCTGATCGCCTCGGGCGCGAGCATCGACGAGGCCTACTGGGCCACGGTCATCCAGGACATCAAGGACGCGCTGGCGATCCTGCGGCCGGTGTACGACGAGAGCGACGGCGTCGACGGCTACGTGTCGCTCGAGGTGGCGCCGAGCCTGGCCCGCGACACGGCGGGCACGGTCGAGGCGGCCCGGGAGCTGCACCGCCGCATCGCCGAGCCCAACCTGTTCGTGAAGGTGCCGGCCACCGCCGAGGGCGTCGAGGCCATCCGGCAGCTGATCGGCGAGGGCCACAGCATCAACGTCACGCTGATCTTCGGCGTCGAACGCTACGACGAGGTCATCGAGGCCTACATCTCCGGGCTCGAGGCCTACGACGGCGACCTGTCGCAGGTGGCGAGCGTGGCGTCGTTCTTCGTCAGCCGGGTCGACACCGAGGTCGACCGCCAGCTCGACGCCATCGGCTCGGTCGAGGCGCTGGGCCTGAAGGGCCGCACGGCGGTGGCCCAGGCGCAGACGGCGTACCGTCTGTTCAAGGAGCGCTTCAGCGGTCCCCGCTGGGAGGCGCTGGCCGCCCGGGGCGCCCGGGTGCAGCGGCCGCTGTGGGCGTCGACCTCGACGAAGAACCCGAGCTACCCGGACACGCTGTACGTCGACACGCTGATCGGCCCCGACACGGTGAACACCATGCCCGAGACCACGCTGGAGGCCTTCGCCGACCACGGCACCCTGGCCCGCACCGTCGACGCCGACCTGGCGGCGGCCGACGAGGTGCTGGCCGAGGTGGAGCGGGTCGGCGTCGACCTGGCCGCGGTGAGCGCCCTCCTGGAGGACCAGGGCGTCGCCTCGTTCGCGAAGAGCTTCGACGAGCTGCTGACGGCGCTCACGGCGAAGGCCGACGAGGCACGGAGGGCCGCCGGCTGAAGCCGGTGAGGCGGTAACGGTGTTGTACGGCGAACTCGTAGTCGTCGACGACGTCCCGGGCGAGTTCGCCGAACGGGTCATCGAGGCGTTCCACCAGCGGCCGGCCGACGGGTTCTCGATCGCCCTCTCGGGCGGCGAGACGGCCCGTCGCTGCTACGAGCGGCTGGCCGACGACGCAGGCAACCAGATCGACTGGTGGAAGGTCGACGTGTACTGGGGCGACGAGCGCTGCGTGCCGCTCGACAGCCCCGACTCGAACTACCGGCTGGGGCGCGAGGCGCTGCTGGAGCGGCTGGGGGCGGTGAACGCCAACTACCCGATGCGCTGCGAGGAGGGGGCCGACCCCTACCAGCTGCGGCTGGGCGACCTGGGCCACATCGACGTGGTGCACCTGGGCCTGGGGCCCGACGGGCACACGGCGTCGCTGTTCCCGGGGTCGCCGGCGCTCGACGCCGATCCGGGTCGGCTGGTGACGATGAACCACGACCCGTCGGGCAACAACCCCTACGAGCGGATGACGCTCACGTTCGCGGGGATCGCCCGGGCCCGCCTGGCGCTGTTCACGGTGGCGGGCGCCGAGAAGGCCGACGCCCTGGCCCGGGTGGCCGCCGGGGAGGACCTCCCCGCCGCCCGCGTGCGGGCCGAGCAGGTCCTCTGGATCGTCGACCCGGCCGCGGCGTCGAAGCTCCCCTGATCCCCGGCTCGCCACCACTGAAAGCCCGGGTTCACCACAGCGCGTCGCGGTAGTCGTGCGGGTCGTTGGGATCCGAGCCGATCGGGTAGACCGGCCGGATCGCCCGGCGCTCGTGGGCCTTGAGCTGGGCGTTGCGGCCCGTGGCGTGGCGGCCGTCGAACGCCTCGACGAACGCCGGGTGGACGCAGAACGCCTCGTCGGCGCCGATGTGGAGGCTCCCCGCCCGGGTGTACTCGAACTCCCCCACCACGTAGCGGCGGGTGCTCTGGTCGTCGACCACCCGACCGATGCAACCGATCTCGAGCAGCGTCCGCAGGAAGGGTCGGAACTCCAGCCCGGTGTCCTTGCGGATGCCGTTCTGGTTGTAGGCCCGGTGCAGCTCCCCCTCCTCGAAGACGTTGCCCAGGTTGGGCAGCGTGCGCTCGCAGCACAGCCGGGCCGCGGGGTGCACGCCGGCGAACGCGGCGAGGATGTCGCTCACGATCTCGTACCCGCCCCGCCGAACGCCCTCGACGACGGCGATGGGCTTCACCGGCAGCGGGGCGCCCGGGTCGTGGGCGGCCTGCGCCTCCCACACACCGTTGAGGATCGTGATGAGGTGCCGGGGCAGCAGCTGGGTGTGGCGGACCAGGTAGGCGACGGTGTCCTCGGTGCCGCCGTAGCCGTTGGTGACGGTGTCGGGCAGGACGAGCGAGAGCAGCTCGCGGGCCTCGTCGTAGCCGATGGGCCCGGGGACGGCGTCGCCGGGGAGGTCGGCGGCCGCGCCCACGATGTCGGGCTCGTAGAGGTGCAGGTGGATGTTGAGGCGGTTGCCGACGAGCGTGATCAGCTCGCGGGCGCTCCAGTGGGCGATGACCTTCCGGTGGAAGTCCTTGATGGGGTTGGCCGACACCTTCTCCAGCACGCTCCACACCTCGGCGGGGAACGCGAACCGGATGTCGAACGACCGGTCGGGCCGGGTGCCGTCGCCGCCGACGAAGCGGAACAGGCCCTCGAAGGCGAGCCGCTCGATGATCTGGTGGTCGGTGGTGGGCAGCTCGCCGAGGTAGTGCTCCAACGAGTCGACGATGAGCACGTAGCGGCGCCGGCTCGCCTCCAGGATGCGGGCGCCGGCCTGCGTGGCCTCGACGATGGTCCAGCCGTTGCCCGACACCGAGTTGAGGAGGTCGCCGACACCGCCGGTGGGCCCGCCGTGGCTCACGAGCGTGTTGACCCGGCGCAGGTACGCGGCGATCGCGGCGTGGGGGTCGCCGGGGATGGCGCCGTTGCCGAGCGACTCGGCGAACTCCCGGACCGTGTGGTACCCGGGATCCTCGGGCGGCGTGTCGCGGGCGATCTCGGCCAGCACCGCGCACCAGGCGAGGTCGCGCCACAGCCGGGCGGTGTGCTCGGGGAACAGCCGCCCGCCGCCCCGGACGAGCTGCCCGACGACGTCGAAGACGCCCTGGTAGACGTCGGCGCTGGGGAGCTCGACGGCCCGGACCCGCGGGTCGAGCTTGGGGGCGGTGACGAACGCGGTCTTGCCGGCGCCCTTGCGGCCGATCACGTAGGGCGCGCCAGAGGTCTCGGCCTGCTGGTGGGTGCGGTTGGTGGGGTCGTAGAGCAGCCGGAGCAGCTCGGTCCTCGACGTGAACTGGGTGGCGTCGGGCGGGCCGAAGGGCTGGCGGCGGGTGATGACCCGCTCGAGGGCCGGCCGGAGGCGCCACCACCGGTCGGCGTCATCACGGTCCATCGCGGTCACCTCCGGGGTCGGTGGACGATGCGGAACGGGTGGCCACGGGCGTCGACGCCCTCCAGCACCAGGGTGTGGGAGCGGGCGGCGTCGGCGGCCTCGTCCGGGCGGCGGTAGGCGGCGACGAACCCCTCGGCCTCGCCGAGGCGCTGGTGGTGGTGCCCGCCGGGCGGCAGCTCGACGGGTGCGTCGATGGTGGTCGTGCCGTCGTCGTCGACCAGCGTCCAGGTCTCGACCACGACGGGCACCGCGCCCGAGTTGCGGCACTCGACGCAGACGAACCACGGGGCGGGCGCGAGCGGGGTGGGCTCCGCGGCCAGCTGCTCGGCGTTGGTGCGCTCCAGCGGGCCCTGGCGCCAGATCCCGGCGTCGGGGTCGCGGACCCAGCCCCGCTGGAGGTACTCGTCGGTGAGGCGCTCGACGGCCCGGCGCTCGTCGTCGGTCGCGAGGTCGGGGGCGTCGAGCACGTTGCCGACCTGCACCCGCAGGCTCACCGACCGCTGGAGCAGCGCCCGCTCGGCCCGGCGGCGCTCGACCCGCTCCTGCTCCTCCCCCACCAGCTGGCGGCGCTCCAGCTCGAGCACGGCGCCGGTCGACTGGAGCTGGCGGACGCCGAACACGACGGCCGCCGGCACGCCCAGCAGCGTGGCGAACGCCTCGAACCACTCGGCCATGCTGCCGCCGACGTCGGGGTCGTAGCCGTCGTCGTTGAGCCGCACGCCGACCAGGTTCATCAGCAGCAGCACGGCGACGAGGATCGAGCAGACGAGGACGGCGCAGATCGCCGACAGCGGCCACCCGCCGCCACCGTGCGACCCGGTGCCCGGTGCCGCCGGCGGGTCCGCGGCCCCGGCGGTCGCCGAGCCGTCCTCCGCCTCCGGTGCCTCGGGGCCCGCCTCGGGCCCTCCCGGGTTGCCTGCCCCGTCCGCCATCGCCCCCGACCATAGGCCCACCGGCGGACCCCGTAGCCTTCCCTGTGTGGATCGAGGCGAGGCGACCCCGCGCACCCGGCTGGTGGCGAGCATCCGGCGGCGGGTGCGGAACCGTCTGCTGCTGGCGAACGCCACCGGCGGCAGCGTCGTGCTCACCTACAGCCAGCTGACCCTGGGCCGCAGCCTGGCGCCGCAGGCGGAGCTCCCGCTCGTGGTCGGGGCGTTCGCCGCCACGTTCGTCGCGTCGACCGTGCTCGCCGAGATCTGGGCGTTCCTGGCGTTCAACCGCTCGGTCGCCTGGGTGGTCGAGGAGCGGCCGCCCACCGACGAGGAGCGGGAGGCGGCGCTGCGCCTGCCGTGGCGCTCGGCGCTCCGGCCGCTGCTGTTCTGGTTGATGGGCGCGGCCGGCTACGCGGTGGCGGCGCCACTGCTGGGGGCGGGGGCGCTCGACGTGCTGCAGGTGGTCCACTCGATCGTGCTCGGCGGCCTGGTCACCTGCGCGCTGGGGTTCCTGCTGATCGAGCGGGTGTTCACCCCGCTGTTCGCGCTGGCGCTGGCGGGCGAGCCGCCCCGGCGGCCCGCCACGCTGGGCGTGCGGATGCGGCTGCTGTTCGCGTGGGCGGCGGGCTCGTGCGTGCCGCTGCTGGCGTTCGGGCTCGACGCCGTCGTGCCGAGCAGCCGGATGCCGGCCTCGGCGGTGGCGGTGCTGACGGTGGCCGGCATCAAGGCGGGGCTGCTGGCCACGTTCGCCACCGCGAAGTCCCTGGCCGACCCGCTGGACGCGGTGCGCGACGCCATCGGTCGGGTGCGCGACGGCGACCTCGACGTGACCCTCACCGTCGACGACGGCGGCGAGATCGGCCAGGTGCAGGCGGGGTTCAACAAGATGGTCGACGGCCTGCGGGAGCGGGAGCTGGTCCAGGACCTGTTCCGCCGGCACGTGGGCCCGGACGTGGCGGTGCGGGCGCTGGAGCAGGGCTCGGGCCTCGGCGGCCAGCAGTGCGACGCCAGCATCGTGTTCGTCGACCTGGTCGGGTCGACCGCGATGGCCGAGGTGCTGCCGCCGACCGAGGTGGTGGCCACGCTCAACGACTTCTTCGACGTCGTGGTCCGCTGCGTCGACGCCCACGGCGGCTGGGTGAACAAGTTCGAGGGCGACGGGGCGCTGTGCGTGTTCGGGGCGCCGTCGCACCAGCCCGACCACGCCGCCCGCGCCCTGCGGGCCGCCCGGCTGCTGCAGCGGGCGATGGCGGACCTGGCCGGCCGCCACCCGGGCCTGGAGGCCGGCATCGGGGTGTCGTCGGGCCAGGTGGTGGCGGGCAACGTGGGCACCGAGGCCCGCTACGAGTACACGGTGATCGGCCCGGCGGTGAACGAGGCCGCCCGGCTGACCGACGTGGCCAAGGGTCGCACGGTGAAGGTGCTGGCCTCCGGCGAGGCCGTGCGGCGGGCGGGCGACGAGGCCGCCGCCTGGCGCGACGTGGGCACGGTGGCGCTGCGGGGCCGGGCGACGCCGACGGCGATCCACGAGCCGGCGCCGCCCGCCGAGCGCGGCTCCGAGACGGCGGCCGCGCAGGACCGCGGGGCCGGGACGTGACGGTCCCCGAGCACGTCGGCGCCGACGGGCGGGGCGTCACCGACGCGCGCGTCGCCCCGGTCGCGACCGCGCCGGGGTTCCGCCGCCACCCGCAGCAGGCGCGGAGCCGGGAGCGGGTGGCGCGGGTGCTGGAGGCGGCGGACCGGGTCCTCGGCACCGAGGGGTTCGGGGCGCTGACCGTGCGGCGGCTGGCCGAGGAGGCCGGCGTCCCGGTGGGCACGATCTACCAGT
>DATCLV010000703.1:0-4689 GCA_036563745.1 Acidimicrobiales bacterium
GAGACCGCCTACCTCTCCCGGATCAGCCCGGCCGCCCCGGGCACCGTGGCGCCGTAGCGGTCCTGGCACCGGCGCCGGCACCCGTTGGTCCGGCCGGCGCCGGCCGCGCCCGCTGTCGGTCGCTAGTCGTCCTTCAGGGCGACCGCGTTGGGGGTGACGTTCATCTTCGGCTCGTAGGCGGCCACCTCGACGTCGCGAGCCTCGCCCGAGTGGGCGGCCCGCAGGGCCGTGCGGCACACCGAGCAGGGCCCGTAGAAGCGCTCGCTGACCTCGTGCCCGCACCGGGGGCAGGTCATCGGCAGCGGCTCGAGCTCACCCGTCAGGATCTGCGAGGCCATGCCCGATCATCGCGCACGGCTGTGGACAACTCGCGCAATTCACAGGGTTGGCCCTCTCGTTGCGCACAAGGACGCCGTCGTACCGTGCCCGCATGCCGACGTTCGAGGTGATGATGCAGGACCGATCGCTCGAGCTGGTCGACGGCGCCGACGCCTACCAGCAGGAGGGGCCGATGACCACGTTCTTCCGCCGGGGCGAGGGTCGGGACGTGATCGACTCGTGGAGCACCCGGGTGGCGTCGTTCCGCACGGCCGACCTGATCGCGGTCCGCCGCCGCGACCGGACGGCCGTCGAGAGCGGCACCGTCACCCTGCGCGCCGTCAACGGTTGAGGGCCCGACCGGGCCCTCGACCCGGCCCCCTCGACGCCCCGCCCCGCGGCCGGGCACGCACGCCCACCGCCCCGGCCCTCCCAGGACGCCATTGCTCGGGTGATGGGGTTACGGTGGGGTCGTGACCGTCGAGGCGGCGGGAGCGTTCCCGACCACCTACTGGCACCGCCTGCCAGACGGGCGGGTGCAGTGCGACGTCTGCCCCCGGCACTGCCGGATGCAGGAGGGGCAGCGCGGGATGTGCTTCGTCCGGGGACGGGTCGGCGACGAGGTCGTGCTGCTCACCTACGGCCGCTCGTCGGGCTACTGCGTCGACCCCATCGAGAAGAAGCCGCTCAGCCACTTCCACCCCGGCACCTCGGTCCTGTCGTTCGGCACCGCCGGCTGCAACCTGGCCTGCCGGTTCTGCCAGAACTGGGACATCTCCAAGTCGAAGCAGATGGACACCCTCGCCGACCAGGCGTCGCCCGAGGCCATCGCCAAGGCCGCGGTCGAGCTGGGGTGCCGCAGCGTGGCCTTCACCTACAACGACCCCACGATCTTCCTGGAGTACGCGATCGACGTGGCCGACGCCTGCCACGAGGTGGGCGTCGCGGCGGTGGCGGTCACCGCCGGCTACATCGACCCCGAGCCGCGGCGCGACCTCTACGCCCACCTCGACGCCGCCAACGTCGACCTCAAGGGCTTCACCGAGGAGTTCTACAAGCGGGTGTGCGTCGGCCACCTCGAGCCCGTGCTGGAGACCCTCGAGCACCTGCGCCACGAGACCGACGTGTGGTTCGAGATCACCACGCTCCTCATCCCCGGCCGCAACGACGGCGACGAGGAGCTCGACCGCCTGACCACGTGGATCGCCGAGCACCTGGGGCCCGACGTGCCGCTCCACTTCACCGCCTTCCACCCGGACTTCAAGATGACCGACGTGCCGCCCACCCCGCCAACCACGCTGCGCCGCGCCCGCGAGTGGGGGCTCCGGAACGGTCTGCACCACGTCTACGTGGGGAACGTGCACGACGTGGAGGCCTCCAGCACGTACTGCCCGGGTTGCGGCCAACGGGTGATCGAGCGCGACTGGCACCTGCTGGGCGACTGGCGGCTGACCGACGACGGGCGCTGCCGGGCCTGCGGGACGACGATCGCCGGGCGCTTCGACGGACCACCGGGCACGTGGGGGCGGCGGCGGGTGCCGGTGCGGCTGGCGCACGTGGACGAGCGGTAGGGGCGGAGGGGACCGGTATGGGACCGATGGTGGCGGGCGGGGTGCGGCCGGCCGCCGTCGCCGGGATGTTCTACCCGTCCGACCCGTCCGAGCTGCGGGACACGGTGGCCGCCTGCCTGGCCGGCGACGACGCGGCCGTCGCGGCGACGCCGCAGCTCCCGGCCGACGAGCGTGCGGACAGCGAGCGCGCGGACCGCGAGCGCGCACGCCGCGGGCACGTCGGCGGGGAGCACCACCCCAAGGCGGTGATCGCCCCGCACGCCGGCTACCGCTACTCGGGCCCCACGGCCGGGGCGGCCTACCGGGCGCTGGCCGCCCGCCGCGACGAGATCGAGCGCGTGGTGGTCGTCGGGCCGGCCCACCGGGTGCGGCTCGCCGGGGTCGGGATCAGCTCGGCCCGGGCGTGGTCGACCCCGCTGGGCGACGTCGAGGTCGACGTGGCCGCGGTCAACGACCTGTCGGAGCTGCCCGAGGTCGTCGTCGCCGACGACGCCCACGCCCCCGAGCACAGCGTCGAGGTCCACCTCCCGTTCGTCCGGGAGGTGTTCGGCGAGGTGCCGGTGGTGCCGCTGGTGGTCGGGGCCACCGACCCCGCGGCCGTCGGCCGGGTGCTCGACAGCCTGTGGGGCGGGCCCGAGACGGCGATCGTCATCTCCTCCGACCTCAGCCACTACCTCGACGACGCCTCCGCCCGCCGCCGGGACCGCCGCACCAGCAACGCCATCGTCGAGGTCCGCCCCGCCGACATCGGGCCCCACGACGCCTGCGGCTTCCTGCCCATCGGCGGCCTCCTCACCGCCGCGCTGCCCCGGGGCCTGGCGCCCCGGCCGCTGGCGCTCACCACCTCCGCCGACACCGCCGGCGACCCGTCGCGGGTGGTCGGCTACGGCTCGTTCGCCCTGTTCCCGCCGCCGGAGGTGGGCGAGGAGGACGCCCGGTGGCTGGCCGGGCTGGCCGCCCGGGCCATCGACCACGAGCTGCGCACCGGCCGCCCGTTCCCGCTCAGCGACGCCGGCCTGCGCATCCCCGAGGCGGTCCGCTGCCCCGGCACCTCGTTCGTCACGCTGGAGCGGGGCACCGAGCTGCTGGGCTGCATCGGGTCGCTCGACGTCCGCCGGGCCCTGTGGCGCGACGTGGCCCGCAACGCCCGCGGCGCCGCCTTCGAGGACCCCCGGTTCCCGCCGCTGGCCCCCACCGAGCCGGACGGCGTCAGCGTGGAGGTGTCGGTGCTGTCGCCGCTGGAGCCGCTGCCGGTGGCCTCGGGCGAGGAGCTGGTGGCGACGCTGGAGCCCGGGGTCGACGGCCTGGTCGTGGCGGCCGGCGACCAGCGGGGCACCTTCCTCCCCGACGTGTGGGAGAAGATCCCCGAGCCGGCGGCGTTCGTGCGCGAGCTCGTCCGCAAGGCCGGGTGGACCGAGCCGTGGCCGACCGGCGCCCGGGCGTGGCGCTACACGACCACCACGGCCGAGACCACGCTGCCGTAGCCCTCGTCGCCCGGGCCCGGCGATGACCCCCGGGCCTACGCGCCCGCGCCGACGACCCGGCGGGCCCAGGCGTAGTCGGGCTTGCCGGAGGGGGAGCGCTCCACCGCGTCGACCCAGAAGAACGCCTTCGGCACCTTGTAGCCGGCCAGGGTGCGGCGGCAGTGGGCGCGCAGCTCCTCGTCGGTGGGCCGGCGGTCGGGTTCGCCGCCGCCCGAGAGCACCGCCACCACCGCCTGGCCCCAGCGGGGGTCCGGGCGCCCCACCACCAAGGCGTCCTCCACCCCCGGGTGCGAGGTCAGCGCCTGCTCCACCTCCTCGGCGAACACCTTCTCCCCGCCGGTGTTGATCGTCACCGAGTCGCGGCCGAAGAACTCGATGGTGCCGTCGGCGGCCCAGCGCACCCGGTCACCGGCCACCGCGTAGCGGACGCCGTCGATCGTGGGGAACGTGGCGCGGGTCTTGTCGGGGTCGCCCAGGTAGCCGAGCGGGACGCGGCCCGCCTGGGCCAGCCAGCCCAGCTCCGGGTCGCCGGGCGACAGGACCCGGGTGCGGTCGGCGGACAGCACGACCGACGACCGCTCCGGCGAGAACTGGGCATCGACCTTCTGGCTCACCGCCTGGCGGCCGGTCTCCGACGAGCCCAGCACGTCGATGATCCGCAGCCCCGGCACGGCGTCGACCAGCGCGGCCTTCACCGGTGCCGACAGGATCGCCCCGCCCGACACCAGGAACCGCAGGCCCGACAGGTCGGGCACCGGCGCGCCGGGGGTCGAGCGGGCCCGCTCCAGCTCGGCGAGCAGCGGCCGGGCGAACGCGTCGCCCACGATCTGCACCGAGCTGACCCCCTCTCGCTCGATGGTGGCGAGCACGTCGGCGGGGTCGAGCCGGGTGGTGTCGGCCGGCAGGACGATCGTGCCGCCCGCCATCCACGCCGAGATGGCGTTCCAGTGGGCGGCGCCGTGCATCAGCGGCGCGCACGGCAGCGTCGCCAGCGGGGAGCGCCGGCCGGCGGCGCGGGCCACCACCTCGTCGGCGGGCGCGGTGACCCCGAGGCAGCTGGCCAGGAAGTCGGCCTGGCGCCACAGCGCGCCCTTCGGCATGCCGGTGGTGCCGCCCGTGTAGACGATGTAGCGGTCGTCGGGGGAGAGGCCCTCGGGCGGGCGGGGCGTCGCCGCCGCCAGGGCGTCCTCGTACCAGTGCGCCCCGGGCAGCAGGTCGGCTCCGGAGCCGTCGTCGACCTGGAGGACCAGTCGCACGTCGGGCAGGTCCGGGAGCACCTCGGCGAGCGTGCCGACGAAGTGGCCGCCCACGATCAC